>CACNQW010000028.1 GCA_902622745.1 uncultured SAR116 cluster alpha proteobacterium | reverse complement strand
AAGTATGGATCCCCAAAAGTTACCCCATATATTAATAAAGTAATAGCAAAAACAAATATCAACTGTTGTTTTAGCTGAATATTTTTTTGATAAATAAGGTAGATAAAACCAATTAAAGCACCAGAAAATAAAGTTGGGGTTATTTCAAGAGATAATTGCAGGCCAGTAGTTAATATGCCTAAAATAGTTAAAATAACCTGCCAAAAAGTTCCCCAAACAGAACCTGATAAAATCGCACAAAAAATACCATACTTCCAGATCATTTCACATAGCTTCCTTTTTAGAAAATTTTATAAAAAAGACAGAAAATACTAATAAAAAGATAAAGATTACTACTGCAACAGCTGCACCAGCACCGAGGTTAGAAATGGCAAAGGCTTGTTCATAAACATTAACAGTTAAAGTTCGCGTGCCTGCATTTCCTCCTGTTAAAAGAAAAATATCGTCAAATTTGTTAAATGTCCAAATGAATCTTAGTAAAAATAAAACAGCTATTATTCCTATTAGAAATGGAATTGATAAATAATAAAATTGTTGTAAAGGAGTAGCACCATCAATTTCAGCAGCTTCATATATATCTTGTGGTATCGATTGTATCCTTGCCAGAATAAATAAAAATGATAATGGAAAATATCTCCAAATCTCAAATATTATAACCATTGATAAAGCTAAAGGAAAATTAAATTCGTAACCAAATACATTTATAGGAGTATATTTTTGACCAAAAAAGTTAATTGGTTTTTCAATAATTTCCATTTGTATAAATAGGGAGTTAACTATTCCAGAATATGGATCAAATAATATCACCCAAGAAAACGCTACTGCAATGACGGGTGACACATAAGGAAAAAGAAGCAATCCTCTTATGAAAGGGCGACCTTTAAAAGATTTATTTACAATTTGTGCTGTGAACAAGCCAATTAATAATGCACCAGCTGTTCCAAAAAAAGTGTAGTAAATTGAAACTTTTAATACATCCCAAAATTCACTTGCAGAAAATATTTTTTTAAAATTCTCATATGTAAATTCTAATGAAGTTAGAATATTAGTACTTTTATACGTTGCTTTTGGTTTTTGAGATTTAGGGTTTTCATCATCATTCCAATACTCATTTTTTTTTATTGTTAATATTATTTTGCCAAAAACTTTAGGTTTTACTTTTCCAAGTTTGCAAACTAACTTACCTTTTTCTATTTTACAATCATGTTTAGATTGAATTTTGGTAACAGTTATACCTTTTGGTATTAAGTCACTAAAAGCTACTTCATTTAATTCATATTTTGACGAACTATTTCTATATCTGTATTGAATTGTGGTAAAATCATTCGTAGTTGATAACTTACTTCTTATACTTTCTTTTAAAATAAGCTTGGGTGGTCTTAAATCACCTAGTGAAATTGGTTTAAAAGATATCCAAAAATTTGCCAAAAGTGGAATAATTACTATAGATAAAACCAAAATTATTGTCGGTAAAATTAAACAATAAGCGAGTTTTTTTTCTCTTATTGATAAGATGCTCTCTTTTTTTTTAACATTTTTTTTCATTATGAAATATTTAAAGCATCAAAATTAAAATTACAGACAATACATTTGTACCGTCTGTAATTATCTAATGGTTACTTAATTGATGAAAGTTCTTTATTCATTTTTGCAACTGCTGCTTTTACATCAATTTGATCATCAATATATTCACGAACAATACGATTAATAACTTGAGAGTTAATAATTTTTGATGCTAAAGACAGTTGACCTTCTGAAACTCCCCAACGATCAGCAGTTTCAAGTCCAGCAACTATTTTGTCAATAGTTAGAGGTGAATACAACTCTGAAAGCGGTGCTTTTCTGTCAACTCCAACAGGCAGTTTTGACCAAGCTTTCACATATTTTGATGTGTTTAGTGGTTCACCTCTTCTTACTGGAAATTTACCTTCAGGTGCTATTGAAAGTGTAGCTGTATAACCATCTTTCATTGAGTATTTTACAAATTCTGAAGCAACATCAGTATTAGCATCGGAAGTAACTCCAAAATATCTTATATCAGCCCAAGCAGCTCCTGACGGATTAGAAGGCCCACCAAAAGTTGTTACAATGCCAGTTTTTTGAGCCAGTTCTTTAGATGTAGGGTCATCATTTATTGTTGGAGGAGCTGAATTTCTTAAACCAGCTAGCTCATCTAAAATAAATGGAGACCATATAATCATTGCCGCCTTTCCAGCGAAATAAATTGCACGAGATTGTTTCCAGTAAAGTTCACCAGCTGGTGATGCTTTAGCTATTTTTTTATAAAAATTCAAAACCTCTGAAGTTGCTTTTTCATCTAATTTTGAAAACCCATCTTTGTTTACTGGAGAAACTCCATTGGCAAGAAATACATGTTCTAACACCTGGCTCATAAAGTTTTCGTCAACTTTTGTAGCGGCAACAAAACCATACATATTTGGTGGATTATGTAATTTTTCAATCGCAGCTTCTATATTTGCATAACTTGTTGGGGCAGCTAAACCAGCTTGATCAAAAAGGTCTTTTCTATAGACGACCATTTGTGTCCATCCATCAACTGGTACTGCTGCAGTTTTACCATTAAATTGAGCCATTGAAATTGCTCCAGGAGCAAACGTACTTTTTTGCAGTGTGTTTACAATGTCATCATTAGTTTCTACATCTAAAATACCTGCTTCTGACCAAGGTAAAACATATTGTAAGGTATGATATATAACATCAGGTAAATCACCAGCTGCAAATGCTGCTGTAGCTCTTTTACCTAAGTCTTTTTCAGATACCGGAATTACCTCTACAGAGTGTCCAGTTCTCTTTTTGAAATCAGTTGCCATAGCTTGTTGCTTTGCTAATCGGGCTGGCTGTTCTTCAGTAGTCCAAAATCTAATTGTCTCAGCAGACGCATTACTTACAAAAAAAGTAACGATCAAACTGTAGATTAGATAATTTAATAATTTTTTCATATTATACTCCTCCTTTTAATTTAAGATATAGTCATTGGTGAATTATCAGTTCCTCTTCTTAAAATATTAGCACGAACAAGCTTCTGAAGGTCTGATGGTTTTTTCTTGCCATCTACAAGATTAACGAGCATTTCTGCAAGGTTCTTTCCAACAGTTTGTATTGGTTGCGTCATTGTAGAAAGAGGAGGATCAATCCAAGCACCTAATTCTAATCCGTCATAACCCATTAAAGATATTTCTTTACCAGGAGACAAATTATGGTTTCTCATTGATTGCATAGCTCCCATAGCCACTGTATCGGAAACACAACTGACAGCTGTAGGTAAGTCTTTTAACTTTAAAAGTTTATCCATAGCTATTTTACCACCATCAAAGCTTAAATCTGCAACTTGTAAAAATTCACTATTAATCTGAATACCAGATTCCAAAAGGGCTTTTTTCCATCCTTCAATTCTTTGTATTGAAAAATTATAAACATTTGGGCCACATATATGAGCAATTTTTCTATGTCCTAATGAAACAAAATGTTTCGTCATATCAAAAAATGCACGTTCGTTATCTACATCTAGCCATGATGAATTGCTACAATTGATAGATCTTCCATGAGCAACAAAAGGGATTTTCAAATCTGTTAATATTTTAAATCTCTCATCATTTCTAAGAGTTCGAGAAATAATTAATCCACTTAAATTTTTAGACATGGATAATTTTTTAAAAAGTTCAACTTCATTTTCAAAACTTTTTGCAACAAGCACGGTAAGATCCCATCCAATTTTTGTTAAAGCAGTTGACATTCCTGTCATAAGTTCACCTAAAAATGGATCATTTAATTGGCCATCACGCCATGGGATAACAAAACCCAAACACTCAGGATTTCCAGATGCTAGTCTTCGAGCAAAAATATTTGGCTGATAACCTAACTCAACTACAGTCTCATTAACTAATTTCTTAGTGCTTTGTGAAATATCCTTATAGTCATTGAGAGCACGAGAGACGGTTGACTCAGACAAACTAAGTTTTTTTGCAATTGATTTAAGCGATGAATTTGACATCAATATAAATCTTTGACGAAAACGCTTTCGGAGTCAAACAAAAGAATCATCTAAAGAAAATAAATTAGTGATTTCAACAATTTATTTAATTAAATTAAGATTTCTTTTTTTTATTAAAAATTTGAATTATTTTTATGATAGCAGGTTAATACAACCGTTGTTAAAATATCTTTTAATTGATGTATTGAATTAAAAAAAAATAGCTTTAGTTATTAATTATGAAGTACATTTTATTACTGATATTAATTCTAACTCCAAAAATGGCAATGAGTGATTTTTTCAAAAATATAACTAATTTAATTGAAAATAACACTAATAGGTTAAGTTATGGCGTTTCTGTTGCTGACATAAATAATGATAATAATTTTGAATTTATAGTTGCAGGTTTTAGATATCCAAATTTAGCATTAGGATTTAGAGATGGAGTTTTAAAAAATTTAATCAATAATTCAATTTTTTCTGATGAAAAAAGATCTACTATTGGAGTTGCTTCTTGTGACATAGATCAAGATGGAATAGAAGAAACATATTTCTTAAATACCGACACGTATAGTGGAGAAAAGAAATATTCTGATCGTTTATTAAACTTTAATAAAGAAATAACTGATTTATTTGAATTACCAAAAAACCAAAAGAATTTGAATTTAACTGCAGGGCGTTCGGTCGTCTGTGTTGATAGAAAAGGAGATGGTAAATATGGATTCTATGTTGCCAATTATGGTGGCCCAACGCGATTTTACGAACTAAATAATGATTTAATTCGTGACATAGCTCCAGATTTAAAAATTGATAAAATCACTGGAGGAAGGGCTGTAGTAGCAGGTCATATTTTAGGTAACAAAATGGACATATTTGCCGCAAATGAGAGAGGGCCAAATTTCTTATATTTTAATGATAAAGATCAATTTTATAATGTATCAACAGAATACAATACAGATGATGTTTTACAAAATGGTAGAGGAACCACTTTATCAGATTTTTTATATAGGGGTAGTTTAGATATAATAAATGGGAATTGGGAAGGTTTTCATAGAATTTTTGTTAATAATGAAACTACTTTTAATGATATGGCAAGTAAAGACTTTAGGGTACCATCTCGGATAAGAACAATAATATCAGCTGATTTTGATAATGATGGTTATGATGAAATTTTTATGAATAATATAGGAGAGCCTAATAAGCTCTTTAAAATTTTAGAAAATGGTAAGATTTCTCAAATCAAAATTTCAAATGCTTTGGAAAAAAATGGTTTAGGTACTGGAGCGGCTGTAGCTGACATTGATAACGATGGTATTTTAGAATTATTAATTTCGCATGGAGAATCTGGTCCACAGCCTTTGTCTTTATTTAAATCAAATATTAATAATAAAAAATTTCTTAGGATAGCTCCTAAAACCACATATGGAGCACCTGCTAGAGGAGCAACTGTAATTCTTGTAACGAACAAAAGAAGACATGCAAAAACTATCGATGCTGGCTCTGGATATTTATGCCAAATGGAACCTGTTGCTCATTATGGCTTTAGGAAAAATGAGATTGTAAAAAATGTTATAATTAAATGGACTGATGGGTCTATTAACGAATATAAAGTAAATGATTTAAATAAAACATATGTGTTCAAAAAAGGTCTTTAGTAAATTTCATGATTAAGCTGAACTTAAATTTATTACTTCTATTTCTATTATCTATTCTTACTATTTCAACTAGCTCTTCATATTCTGAAAGTGAAAAATTTTATAATGAATTAGTTAAGGATTGGCCAAAAATTTTTCCTGATTCAAATAGAAATGCTGCTGGACCTAAGTTTTATAATCATATTTTAAAAAAATATACAAACTATGAAGATTTCAAAGAGGTTAACAAACTTTATTGTGCAGTTTCTGGATCTTTAATTCGACCAAATTCAACACCTCATTTTGTATATTTAAATGAAGAAGGTTCAGATAAAAAAGTTTGTGGATATTATTATAAGTGTTGTTGGCCTTGTGTTTGTGATTTAATGAAATATGCTTCAGTTAAAAAGGTTAAAAAAACCTTTAGGAATGGTGTAAAAGAATATTTTGTATTGTTAATAAAAGACCCATGTAATAAATTAAATTTTCCTAAAAAAGTGAATAAAAACTATTTTTGTGAAAATAACAAACTTGATAAAAAACAAGTTTCTGTAACAGATAATAAATTAATTATAGGTGTTTTACATGATGCAAAATATTGTTCTTCATCAGATTTAAGGAAGATATATGCTAATAGAATAACTGGAAGACAATGCAGTATTAGAAATAGAACGCCACTTGATCAAATTCAATCTGGAATGGGTGATGTTTTCATAAATTTAGCAAAGTAATGGATTGAAAATTAAATTTATATATTAAAAGTTTTTTAATAAAATTTTAACATCGTCATAGTATTTTAATATAAACTGAGATATTTTATTATTTTTAGAGGACTATAATGATAAGCACTGAAGAAGAAAATAGTGCAGTTCAATGCTTGCACGATTTTATATACTATTTTAATAAAAAAGATAAATCCAAAATATTGAATTGTCTTCACTATCCACATATGGCGCAATCAGATAATAACGACCCAACAATATATAAAAATGAAGAAGAAATGTGGGGATATATAGGGTTTCTTTTAAAAAAATTAGAAAAGGAAGAGAACTGGAATAAATCAACTTTAGATAAAGTTGAAGTCATTAACAAGTCAGAGAATGCTGTACAATGTTTAGTAGAATTTAACAGAAGATTAGAAAATAACGAAAGTTATGCAACTGCAACTGGTATTTGGGTTGCAACAAAAAAGAACGGCCATTGGGGTTTGCAAATAAGATCAATGATACCCATAGCTGGAAAAATCAGTATTTTGGCAGGTGCAAAATTAAAAGATTGATTGAGGACTTAAATTAAATTTTGTCCCATAATTTATAAATATTTGTAAAATCTTCTATATTTAACTTATCATCTATTTCACTTAAAATTTCATTACTTAATTCGGTATATCTTTTTTTACTTTTCGAATTTTTTAAAATTAAATTAATCATTTTCAAATCTTTTTTAAGATTTTTAATTGAAGACTTTCCATTAAATTTACCATTTAAAATATTATTTGGAAATCTGCTCTCACTAATATAACTTCTTGCATTTGATTTATTAAACACATCAATTACGTCAGTGTCATTAATTCCATATGATTTAGCTACATTTAAGATTTCACAATTTATTAAAAAAATACTATGACATACTGAATTATGTAACAATTTCATCAGATGACCATTACCTGATTTACCTAGATAAAATATATTCTTTGCGAATGTTTTTAAAATAAAATCAATTTTTTTACATATAATTTTACTGCCACCAAGCATTAAAGTAAGTGTACCATTTGATGCTCCTGAAGCACCCCCTGACATGCCGGCGTCAATGTAATGTGATTCAAATTTTTTTAAGTAAGATGAAATTTTTTTTGTTAAATCTGGAAGTGAACTTGTCAAATCAATAATAACTGTATTTTTCTTAATTGTATTTTTTTTTATGATATCAATAATTTGCTCATTAGACTCAATACAAAATATTATAATTTTACATTTTTCAAAAATTTCAATTAAAGAAGAAGAGTTATTTTTTTTTAATTTATAGGTGTCTTTATCAAAACAAAAAATGTTAGAAAAATTTTTATTTAAATTATCAAAAATTGGTTTCCCCATATTCCCAAGGCCAATAAATCCAATATTTGAATTTTTATTCATAAAGTTATAATTTTAACTTAGGATCTAACCAATCTCTTAAACTATCACCAAATAAGTTGAATGAAAATACCGCTATACTCACAGCTAATCCTGGATAAATAATCATCCATGCAGCTGTTCTATAATAATCACTGTTAACACCTGACAGCATTAAACCCCACGAAGGTGTTGGTTCGACAACTCCTAAACCAAGATAAGATAAACTCGCCTCAAGTAATATAGCTTGCCCTATAAATGCAGTAAGCATTATAAGATATGGTGCGGTAACGTTAGGTAATATATGTCTAAATATCGTTCTAGTTGCAGAAAAACCGGCAGATTTTGCTGCATCTACATATGGTAAAGTTACTATTGTTAAGGCTTGTGATCTTATAACTCGAGCAACTTTTGGTGTAAATGGTATTGCAATAGCAATGATAACGTTTATATCAATTCCGGCAACGACAGTCTTTGGGAAAACTGCGATTACAACAATTGCTAAAACAACGATAGGAAATGATAACATTAGATCTATTAGTCTTTGAATTATCAAGTCAATTTTACCTCCAAAATATGCAGATGTAGTTCCTATTATTGCTCCAACTGTACAGCCTATAAATGCTGATAAAAAACCAATAGATAAAGCTGTCCTAGCGCCATATATCAATCTTGATAATATATCTCTTCCAAACGCATCAGCACCTAGTAGATGATCCCAAGATGGTTGCCCACCTCCAAGTGCAGGAGAGGCTTCAAAATCAACATCTTCTGGATGGTACGGAGCAACTTCCGGTGAAAAAATAGCAGCAATAGACATTATTAATATTAAAATTAATCCTATAAAACCAAGTGGTTGTTGTTTTATAAAATCCCAAACTGTTCTTCTTTTTGGTTTTGCAATATTCATTGTACTCATGACTGATATCTTATCCTAGGATCTAATGCTGCATAAAAAAGATCTATTAATAAATTCACAACTACAAATGCAGTTGCAACTGTTAGTACTAATCCTTGTAAAAGATTTAAATCATTTCTAACAACACTATCTACAAATAGTTTTCCAATACCATTTAAATTAAAAACTGACTCTGTAACAACTAATCCACCTAACAAAAAAGCAAATTCAAGACCTATTACTGTTACAGTTGGTAATAGGGCGTTTCTCATACCATGTTTTACTATAACTATTTTTTCATATAGACCTTTTGCCCTCGCTGTTCTGATATAATCTTCTGATAAAACCTCTAATATTGATGAACGAAGCATCCTTGCTACAACTGAACTATATCTATAACCAACTGAAATTGCAGGCCATATCATCTGTTGTAAGTTTACTAAAGGATCTGCAAATAAACTCACTGTTCCTAGTGGCGGTAACGTTCCTATAGTGGCAAGAACTAGCATTATTAATAACATTCCTAGCCAAAAAGAGGGGACAGCAATACCACCAATAGTTAAAATCCTTATTATATAATCTAATATCGTTCCTCTAAATAGGGCAGATAGAGTGCCTAGAGGAAATGCAATTATAACGGCTAATATAGTTGATAATAAAGCTAGCTCGAAAGATAGACCAATACGTGCAGCAATTTCTGCAGAGACAGGCTCTTCAGTCCATAATGAAATACCCAAATCGCCACGAGGTAATCCGCTCATATATTTTATAAATTGAACGTGAAGTGGATCATTCAAGCCTAATCTTGTTTTTTCAGCCTCTATTTGTTCTAGAGATACTTCACCGCCTTCAGCAGTTAACTTTAATTCGACAATATCCCCAGGAACAACTCTTAAAACTAAAAAGACTATGACAGCTACTGCCAAAAGGGTAGGTATCATTAATAAAATTCTTTTAATAGCGTATTTTAACATTAATTTATTCTTAAAAAAAAATAAAAGGGAAGGCAATCTAAATTATTATTAGATTGCCTTTATTTCATAAAGTTTAGTCTAAATAGACACCTCTCCAGGTGTTATTTAATATATGTGAGTTTGCAATCACATATCCTTTTACCTTACTGTTTAGTGCTATCACACGATCTGTATAGGTAATTGGTAATACCCATGCATTTTCAAGTGCAGTTTTTTCAAAATCATGAACAAGAGCTTTTCTTTTATTCTTGTCAACTTCACCTTTTTGAGCATCAAAAATCTTATCTAATCCTCTATCTGTATTTTTAGAGTAGTTAGATGCTGTTCTATCAGCTGATATATATTTAAAATGCATTAATGTTGGATCTGGTAAAAATGATGGAGCCCAATCGATTGTAGCATCGAAACCACCTTCTCTTCTAATTTTTACAAATTTTGAAGTTGGGTTAGTAATCATTTTTGGTTTTAATCCACATTTTTTCCACTCAGACATTAGCCAAATAGCTATATGATCATATGGATGGGATACAGCTCTATTACTGTATGTAAATTCTAAGCCTTCAGCACCAGCTTCTTTAAGCATTTGCATCGCTTTTTTTCTACTAGCAGCAATATCTTTTTGAAAACCAGGAATTTTATATAATTCTTCATCTGGTAATGCATAGAATGTATCATATAATAGATAACCAGAAGGTCTTGGAGCTGTAAAAGTAATCTTAGCTAACTTTTTTAATCCTGTGTGTCTATCAATACACATATTGATCGCTTGTCTTACTTTCTTATTCTGGAAAGCTTTAGTTTTACTGTTTAAACTCACTACCCATAGTGTCATCAATGTTTTAGCTTGAAATGAAACATTATCACCCATTTCTTTTTTCAATAACACTCTTTCAGGTGGTGCAGTTCCTCTCCACTCAGCCATTATTTGACCACCAATTAATGGTTCAGCAACTTTTTTAATTCTAAAAGATTCTGTTCCATCTAAGCAGTTATCTCCATGATGAAAGTCTGCAAACTTCTCAGCTTTCCAGCTTTCACCTTTTTTGTGAGCAACAAACTTATATGGTCCAGTACCATTTATATTTTTTAAGTGCCATTTTGGATCTTTTGCAATGTCTTTTGCTGAGTAAATCGCATTAAATGGTGATGCAAACCCATCAAGCATAAATGCATCTGGAGAACTCAATTTAAAGACAACTGTATTATCGTCAGGCGTTGTAATTCCTGAGATTGAAGAAAAGAGTGCTTTTCTTACTGAAATAACACCTTCAGGTGGGTTTCTTAACCTGTCATAGGTTGCTTTAACATCTTTTGATGTTAATGGAGTACCATCATGGAATTTTATACCTTTTTTTATTTTAAAAGTATAAGTTAATCCATCGGATGAGACGTTCCAACTATCTGCAACATCACCTTCAAGTTTTGGAAATTTATTCCAATCAAATGTTAATAATGTTGAGTAATGCTGTGCAACGAAGTGCATAACTGCGTATGAATTCGTTCCATGCATGTCGTAAGTTGGCGGTTCAGCTTTAACACCATATTTTAAAATTCCACCTGATTTGGGGCAAGATGCACTATTTGCAATACCACCAACAACGGTGAAGGAAATCAGAGCTAATCCTCCAACTAAGTTTTTTATGAAACCAAGCATATTTATTCCTCCTAAAAACTTAGTTAATTTATTTAACTTTATATTAATTATAGGTTAGGTTATACATCAAAAAACATTAAATTATTATATCTAATAATAAAAATCATCTTTTCTGATATACTCAATGAGGCATTACGTAGTGACCTTCATTCACTTTTGTAAGATGTATTTTTTCAGGTTCATAATCTACTGGTTTTACTAGACTAGGTATTTCATCAGTCATTAGATTAAGTTCAGTTTTTCTTTTTCTTGGGTCAGCAACTGGTACTGCAGACATTAACTTTTTAGTATAAGGATGTTGAGGGTTTTCGAAAATTTGACTTCTTAGTCCAAGTTCAACAATTTCTCCTAGATACATTACACCAACTCTGTGGCTTACTCTTTCTATAACAGCCATATCGTGACTTATAAATAAATATGACAACCCAAGATCTTCTTGTAATTCCATCATAAGATTAACAACTTGAGCTTGAATTGATACATCCAACGCAGAAACAGCTTCATCAGCAATGATGAGTTTTGGTTCTAATGCTAAAGCTCTTGCAATACCTATTCTTTGTCTTTGTCCACCAGATAATTCATGAGGGTATCTCACAGCATAATCTGGCGTAAGTCCAACTCTATCTAATAATTTTTTAACACGATCTGTAACTTCTTTTCCCTTAGCTAATCCATGAACGTAAATAGGTTCCGCAATTGTTTCTCCTACCATCATTCTTGGGTTGAGTGAAGCAAATGGGTCTTGAAATATCATTTGCATTTGTTTTCTATAAGTTCTTAATTCTTTTATAGTTAAAGATGACAGATCTACGCCATCAAAAATTACATTTCCTCTTGTGGGTTCAGTAAGTCTGAGAATACTTCTTCCAGTTGTTGATTTTCCGCAACCACTTTCACCAACTAATCCGAAGGTTTCCCCTGGTTGCATTGAAAAGTCTATATTTTGAACAGCATGCACTATTCCTTTTTTTCCTCCCATCCCTTGTTTTATTTCAAAACGTGTTGTCAATCCTTCAACTTTTAATAGAGGAGGGGATTTATAGTTTACCTGATCTTTTATATCTTGAAGTTGATGTCCGTCTTTAATATCCTTAACTTCATCACCTTCAGCTCTTTTTACGTCTATATTGGCGAATTTAGCTGGTAATCTACGGCCTTTCATACTTCCTAATTTTGGCACAGCTGAAAGTAGAGCTTTTGTGTAAGGATGTTTTGGTTTTAAAAAAATTTCTTTTGCTGTTCCTTCTTCCACTTTTTTTCCATTAAGCATAACAACAACTCTATCAGCAACTTCTGCAACTACGCCCATATCATGTGTAATAAACATTACTGACATTCCAATATCTCTTTGCAACATTTTAATTAAATCGAGTATTTGAGCTTGTATAGTAACGTCTAATGCAGTAGTTGGTTCATCAGCAATCAAAAGTGATGGTTTGCAACTTAATGCCATTGCAATCATTACGCGTTGTCTCATTCCACCAGACAATTGATGTGGGTATTGTTCAAGTTGTTTTTCGGGTTCCGGTATCCTAACTAATTTTAGCATTTCCAAAGAAATTTCACGGGCTTCTTCAGGAGTTTTATTTTGATGCTTTATTATTGCTTCAGAAATTTGCATTCCTATCGTAAAGACTGGGTTTAAAGAAGTCATTGGTTCTTGAAATATCATTGATATATCATTACCCCTAATCTCTCTCATTGTGTCTTGATTTTGTTTAGTAATATCTAAGGTGTCCCCATTTTTTCTACTAAAGTTTATTGAACCTGAGACTATATCTCCACCTGAGTAATCTGTGAGCCTCATGAGTGACATTGCTGTAACTGATTTACCTGACCCAGACTCTCCAACAACAGCTAAAGTTTCTCCTTTTTTAATGTTCCAAGAAACATCATCCACAGCTTTTACTGTGTTATCTTTTAATGGGAAGTATACTTTTAGATTATTTACTTCTATTAGGGTGTCATTTTTCATGAGATGTTACTCCGTCCTTTAGGAAGATATTAAGCATGTTTTTTAAAACTTTAAACTAAATAATTTTATAATCATTATAAGAATAAATTATATTATATTTCTTCTTAAAAAATAATACATTTAACTATTTACATAATAATGATAATCATTATCATTATCAATAATATATAATGAATAATTTAAAAATATTAGAATTAGAGAAAGCTGATTATTTAATTGTTAAATGTATCAGAAGTTGGATTAAATCAGTTGTTTTCAAACAAAATCCAATTCCACAATTAATACATTACTTAATAAGTTATGGTCGTGTTGAAACAGTAATTCCTTTTGATGATTTGATGACATCAATATCATTGTCATCAGTAAAAATTTATGATTTTAGAAAACATAACTGTTGTTTTGTTGGTGAGTCTGAAAAAGAAATTTTAAAAATATTATATTTATTCCAATCTAATAATAATGATACAGCGCTTAACTTCATAAAAGATTTAGTTGATGACATATATGTCAAAAAATCTTTTGATAGTGCGAGATTAATTGCAGAGAGTTTTAGTGCAAGAGATATATTTTTTCAAAATCCATTATTTTATCTTACAATAAATAATGATAGTAATGTAATTAATTATGATTTTGTAAATAAAAAATACATTAATACAGGAGTTCGTTAGATGTATATAGCAATGAATAGGTTTAAAATAATTTCTGGTAAAGAAGAAACCTTTGAAGAAATTTGGAGGAGTCGTGATACGCATTTAGAAAATGTGCCTGGATTTAAAAAATTTAATTTAATAAAGGGTAGTAAAAAAGAAAACTATAGACTTTATGCTTCTCATAGTTTGTGGGAAAATGAAAATGATTTTATCAATTGGACAAAATCAGAAGCTTTTAGAGAAGCACATAAAGGTGCTGGACAACATAGCGATATATATTTAGGTCATCCAGAATTTGAAGGATTTGAAATAATTTTATGAAGCATTCTTAAAATTATTTGATCTTTTAGTTAAGATTTCTTTATTCAGTTGGTGGTATGTAATTAACCTGTTTAGCTTGTTTTCTAATACTATTAATATCAACTGTTTCTAAAACATCAGCTTTATCTATTGTATCTGCAGATTTTGCTTTAAGGTTTATTGCAGCAATTTGATCAAAACTTTCAGCTTCAATTAAAATCCAAAAATCATAAATGCCTCTAGTAATATGATAATCTAAAAATTTTGCTCCGACACTATCTGCCAGAGTTTTCATGGCCTCTCTACGGTCAGATTCTTTTTCCACTAACCCTTTAGCACCTTTATTTGAATATGTTCCAAGTATTAAATATGTAGACATTTCTTCTCCTATAAGTGATTTAAATTTTATCAAAAATATTAATTCT
>CACNQW010000027.1 GCA_902622745.1 uncultured SAR116 cluster alpha proteobacterium | reverse complement strand
TAGATCAATATTACCTGCTCCACTTAGAGATTGTATCGTGTCTGTAGAATCTACATCAAATGTAGCACCGGAAGTAACCGAGACCTCGGTAGTATCTGCTAAAGTTCCTGTAGTTAGGAAAGTTCCTTCGCTAATCACCGTATTTCCAGAATAAGTATTAGCCCCAGAAAGCAATAATGTACCATTTCCTGCCTTGGTTAAATTATTTGAACCAGCAATAATACCGTCATAGGTTAATGTTGTAGATCCATCGACATTAATTGTTCCATGACTTGTTCCTAGGGCAATTCCTCTATTAGAATTAAGAATAAAATCAGCTGTAGATTGCAAAATTCCACCATTTAATGTTAAATGACCCGCTGTTGCAGAACCAGGCGCTGCTCCTAAACCACTGTCAGCAGTAATACTAATCATTCCTCCACTAATTGAAGTAGTACCAGAATATGTATTTGTTCCAGATAAAGTTAGAGTTCCCGAACCACTTTTTGTTAGTAATCCCGTACCACTTATAACACCAGATAAGGTTTGAGCAGATGATGAAGTGAAGTTTAGTGAACTATTATTGATGATATTAGATGAATGTGTACCGGAACCAAGTCTTCCTGAAACTGTAAATGCCCCTGCACTAATTGTGGTTGTTCCAGTATAACTATTGTTGATACCAGATAGCGTTAAAGTTCCGGAACCAACTTTAACAAGATTGCCAGCACCACTAATTACACCTGAAAATGTTTGATCATTTGTATCTCCAGTCGTTAATGTGATGCCGTTTGCAAGCGAAACATTACCAGCTCCCGCTAAAGATTGTATCGTTTCTGTGGTATCAACATCATATGTAGCACCAGAACTAACCGAAACATCTGTTGTATCAGCCAAACTACCTGTGATTTGTAAAGTTCCATCTGCAACAATCGTATTTCCAGAGTAAGTATTTGTTCCAGAAAGCAATAAAGTACCATTATCTGTTTTTGTTAGATTATTTGAACCTCTAATAATTCCGTCATAAGTTAAAGTTATTCCATTATCGACATTAAAAGCTCCATTGTTAGAACCAAGAGATATTTCACGATTTGGATTTAGTGTAAAACTTGCTTTTGCTTCTAACGTTCCACCGTTTAAAGTAAGATGTCCTGCAGTTGGAGAGCCTGGTACTGCTCCTAAACCACTATCAACACTAATACTTATTGTTCCACCACTAATTGTAGTTGAACCTGCATAAGTATTTGTTCCAGACAAATTTAAGTTTCCATTTCCAGATTTAGTTAAATTACCTCCAATATCACCACTTGGACCAGATATAACACCTGAAAAATTTGTATTAGAATTTGTACTAGTTGTAAGAGTGACACCTGAAGGTATATGAATATTTCCTGCTCCAGATATGAAACCAATCGTATCATCCCCACCCTCAACAGAATATGTGGATCCAGCAGCAATAGTGAGATTTGTATTGCCCAAAAATCCCTTAACTGTAAGGTTACCGGTATTTACATTAGTAGAACCATAATGTGTATTGGTACCAAGAAGAGTTAATTCATTTGATCCTTCTTTAGTCAGAGCACCTTGACCAGAAAAAATTCCATTAAAAGATATATCAGAACTACTATCTAACGTTAATGTTCCTCCAGATGAAAGCGCAATCTCACCAGTACCTGACAAACTTTCTAAAGTTATGCTACTTCTAACATCAAAAATACCGCCGTTTGATGTTAAGGTGTGGTTCGAAGGCACAGAATTTGCGCTATCAATTCTCAATGTCCCAGCGTTTACTATAGTTGAACCACTATAAGAGTTTGATCCATTCAAAATTATAGTTCCATTGTCAACTTTATTAATATTTCCTGACCCAGATATTGATCCAGAATATGTGGAAGTGCCAGTAGTACCACCAAAATTTACATTTCCAGAACTTGTAAGATTTATATTATTTTGAACTGTAACTCCTGCTTCAGCAGATATACTACTTCCTGAAGCTAAATTAATAGTTCCTGTTCCTCTGACTTGATTAGAATTAGCATTTAGAACAAGACCTCCAGTGCCAGATCTTGTAATATTGGCATCGATGATAATATCACCGTGTGAATCTAAGGTTAAATCATTAGAACTATTGGATGATATAGCATCTTCAACCGTAATATCACCATTTTGAAAACCACTATTCCCGGTAAAAACAGTTATATTACTAGATACAAGTGCAGTTTCTAAGGTTCCAACATCTACAACAGCATTATTACCTGTAGCAGTATAACTTCCATTAACATCAGAGCTGCTTTCATTTTTAATTGTTATGTTATAAGGGTCAATTAACCACTGACCATCTTCACCAATATTGGATTTCGTAGAAATTTTTATATTATTAATATCGAGAGCTCGTCCTGAGGTTTCAATTCTACCCCCATTTCCTTTAATTTTTCCTCCCTCAGCTCTCAAAGTCCCTTTTACTGTAGTTTTTGAATTTGAATTGTGAATATCAGACCAAACAACAATTTCACCACCATCTCCAAAATCATAAGCTGATGCATCAAGAGATGCTCCTTCAGCAATTTTTGTAGTTGTTGCTTGGTGAACATCTTTGTTGTTATTTTGCCAACTTCCTCCAATTTCTATTAATCCACCTGACTTTTGACCAATAGTTTCAATAGATGAATTATCTTTTATTTCAATTTTTTCAGCAGTGACTCTTACTGAACCACCTTTATTTTCATTAGAATTAGCTGCAATTGTTCCAGAATTTGTTATCTTTCCGTTTCTAGCGGTAAGAAAAACCTTGCCACCTTGCATGGTTATCCCATCAGCTCTCAATGTACCTGAGTTATTTACAACTGCATTTTTTACTTCTTTAACTCCTTTTGCAGATAAAATAATTGTTCCATTGTCAACCCTAATGGCCTGTTTATTATCAATTAGAGAGTTTAAAACTCCTCTTTCAATTGAATATCGGATTAAATTATTTCCACTTAGGCTTAAACTAACTCTTTCTCCTGAAATTAAAGCAGCAGTACCATTTGATGTTTCAATTTTCCCTTTATTTTGTATCTGGGGAGCAATCAAAGCTACAGTTCCTCCTTCAAAAGCCTTAATTTCACCTTGGTTATTTACTACACCAGATAGACCATTTTTTTGAAAAACATATTTATCATTGATAAAATCTCCATCCTTCAAATTTAATGTTGAGGCGATTATTGACCCTACATCTACCTTTGACCCATTTTGAAATAAAACACCACTTGGATTGATCAGAATAATCTGGCCATTTGATTTCAAACTTCCGTAAATATGAGTTGGGTCATTTGATTGAACCCTATTTAGTGCAGTAGAAACAGAACTTGGTTGTTTAAATTCAACTTGATTTGCCTTACCAATGTTGAATGATGACCAATTTGTTATAAGTTTTTGAGTGCTTTGCTTGATCGTCAGATTATTACCAACTTTTTCAAAAGAAGCATTCCCGTGAGTAACTGAGGGGTTTTCTGGGAGTTCTTGAGAATTACCGTCAAAAACAAAACATGAAAATACTATAGAATTTATAGCAATAAGTTTACATATTTTGCCTTTGAAAAAGGTCATTTTTAAAACCTAAAAACAACCTGGAACCAAGCACGAGAAGAACCACCTCTACCATCGCTATTATTGCCAGAAGCTGATTGTCCATCATTATCACCTATAGCTTGAGCCCACCCTAAGTTTAATTTGACCCTTTCATTTGCTATTAAGTCAAAAGAGACACCCCAACCAGATAAACTGTATTCATTCGGTGTTGTGAGAGTAATGTTGGAAGAATCCTTGTATTGTCTTACTCTTCCATAGTCATAAAACAACGTACCTATCAAATCAAAATCCATATCTGGTTTTGAAAGGTCATATTGTACTTCAAATGATAATTTATACCCCTCATCTCCAGACGCTTCACCGGATGGATAAGCCCTCACGCCTGATACGCCTCCTAGAGAAATCTTCTCAGAACTATCTAAGTTTTTTGAAGCATGCTGTAGAGAACCATAATATTTAAAATTAATTTTATCTGTAAATTTATGGATATGATAAAAATCTAAAACAACTTTATTAAAATCACCATGGGTTTTAGGTCCACTTGCCTTTTGATCATTTAAGTAATCAGAATTAACTTTTGATAAATCAAGTTCTCCAAATATTCCTGAAACAGAAATCCCTGTTAAACTACTATCTTGAAAAGTATTTTTTCCTTCAAATTCAAATCCTATTTTTGTGTTTTCAACAGTTTTGTCATTTGTGAGAACTCCTGTCGTTTCATTATAAATTTCCTTTTTCTCAATGCTGGTTTTTAAAAATAATGATTGGTTATTGGTTCTTTGAATAGGATATTTAATTCCAACTTCATAAGTATCTGCATTACCCATAGAAACAGGATCAGTTTTTAATTCTTTCCCAATTTCAAACTCAAGTCTAGAAGCTGAGGCATAGGCTCTTAAGCCACTTTGACCAAGAGGTACCTCATAGTCAAATTGTGAGAAATCAAATTTTTGACCATCATTAAATGTTTTAGTTATTGATAATTTATCTCCAATTTTTGAAGGATTATTAACCTCGAGTTTAATTGTACTTCTTTGTTTAGCTGTATACCTATTTCCATGATTATCTAGAGTTATGCTTCCAGTTATCAAGTCATCTTCAATTACATTTAGTACGATTTTAGATGATCCTGCTTCAACCCCAGGCTCAATTGTAGATACTGCAGATATCCCGGGTAAATCATTTATATTTAAAAGAGCTCTCTCTAAACCATTTTTTGTAACACCAGTACTTAAGGCATTTTCGAGATAATCTGACAAAACATCTTTATATAATCTAAGATTTTCTGCTTTTATTACATATGGATCTTTTTTATCTAATCTACCTTCATTGATGTTAATATATATTATCCCATCAACAACTTCTTGTTCAGGAAGTGATACTTTAGCTAGAAAAAAATCATTAACTAAATAAAACTCTTGAATTAATTCAACAGCTTCATTGATTTCAGAAAATGTTAATTTTCTGTTGATATAATTTTTTAACAAGGATTTAAGCTTAGCAACAGTAAACTTCTCGACTTTGCCTGAAAACCTTATGTCATTGACCAAAATTGAAGACTTTAAATCCTTAACAGGCTTAGATTTCTTTTCTTTTTCTTTATCAATTTTAGGAATTGAACGAGGTATTTTTTTATAACTTTTAATATCCTCTTCACTTTTTAACAAGCTACCTGCATCTGGCACACTATTTGCAGTTTTTGATGCAAAAAGAAGCAAGATTGATAAGGTAATTAGAAATTTCCTTTTTTTTACTTTAGAGTTTTTAAGTCTATTCACAATTAATTCATTCTTTTTAGTAGTTTGAAGAAAGATTCTAATTATGAATTTTAAGATTTTAAACTAAAATTTATTCAATTTAAGTCGTATAAGTTGTGTAAGTTTATCAAAATTTAAATTTGTAGAATATATAGTATTTTTATAGATTTATAGGACAAAATATAGTGTCAATTAATTGGCAAAATGCCTTTTTTTTTTCAAATTAATTTCACTAAACGTGATTTTTTTGTCAAAAATTTGAGCTTTATATTTTCTTATTTTTAATTTTAAGTTAAGTGTGTCGAATTTTTGAAAGAAAAGTAAATAATAATTTTATTACAAAAATCTAAAAATAACTTATATTAGGATAATTCCTATCTATAAACACCGTCCCATTCTTTAACCTCAAGAAGATTTCCGTTTTCATCTAATTGTGGTCTATTTTTTGTAAAAGTGTTTTCCTCACCAACTACACCATAATTCATATAGCCCAATCTAACTAGAGGCCTTGCCTTTGATGCATTGAATACGCCATCAGTAATAAATTCATCATCAATATATACACCTACAACTTTTCCAAAAATAACATAAGTACCTTTGCCAACTTCTCTATCAGCACCTGGAATATCAATAGTTTTCCAATACTCACACTCTAATGCTGCGGGGCTTTCTTTAACATATGGAGCATCAACAAATTTTCCCTTAACGTAAGGTAAATTTGTTAATTTAAATTCATCAATTTCGTAATTAGCTGGTGCTGAACTACCATTCATGGCATCAAATAACTTTTCTGTAGCCAAAGAAAAAGTAAATACTCCAGTTTCTTCTATGTTTTTTACGCTATCTTTAATCCCAACAGATGAAAACATAACAAAATGAGGCTTATCAGCAACTGCATTAAAGTAACTATAAGGAGCTAGATTTTGAATTCCTGATTTCCCCTTAGATCCAATCCACCCAATAGGCCTTGGTGCCACAATGGCTTTAAAAGGGTCATAAGGCAATCCATGACTTCCGTTAACACAATCATAATGCATAAAAACTCCTTAAATTGATTATTTTATAGTAAAATTTCCTTTTGAATAATTTACAGATAAATTTATCGTACCTTCATTTAAAAGCCAAGGCCTAACTGTAAATGATCTAGCTCCAGATTTGTGCATAGGATCAGTTTCAGCTATTTCTTTTGCTTGTGCTAAGGAATCAGCTCTTATAATTACCATTCCTTCACCAGCCCAATCAATCTCATTATCTTCCCAAAAAGGACCAGCCCCAAACATAATGCCTTTTTCCTCTAGTGAAACTTGAAAGTTCAAATGATCCTCGATATTCTCCATCACAGGACCTAAACCGTTAGTAGGCTTGGTAAAGACCACATATAAGTCTTTGTTTAACATTTGGCTTGACGCATTCAAAATATCTTGTTTTGTTACCTTTGGTTCACTCATTTTTTTTCCTTTTTTTTAATGTATATTTTTAAAATTAATCTTCGATAATATCTAAAATTACAGTTATTATTGTATCAATAATTACAAATTTATGTAAAAAAAATTAAAATTGTTGTTATTCAAATTTTTTCTTAGCAATTAAAACTAAACAAGTTTTAGGATATTTCCTAAATATAAATTTTTGAGATAATTTATCTATATGATTTTAATAAAAATATAAATTTTAAAATCCCTAACTATAGTTAATATTAGCTTAAAAGAAAATTTAAGGATTAAATCATGCAAAAAGATATAAACATAACTAAAATTGGATTTGTAGGATTAGGCGTCATGGGAATGTCTATGTTTAAAAATTTAGCTAATTGTAAAGAATTATCTTTACAAGGATTTGACAAAGATAACACTAAATTAATCACCCTAAAAAAGATGAATTTAAAAAACGCATCAAATATTAAAGAAATATACAAAACAAATGAACTTGTCATAACCTGCCTCCCTGGGGGCAAACATGTTGAAAATCTATACTATAAAGAGAAAGCAATGTCTTTTATCAAAAAAGATCAAATTATTATTGATATGTCGACATCTAAACCTGATTTAATGCTTAAATTAGAAAAAGATCTTAAAATAAAAGACGCTTTTATTGCAGACGCACCAATAGCTAGAACCCGAGAAGCTGCGATTAATGGTACATTAGCGATAATGGTAGGTGCTACCAATGATATTTTTAAAAAAATAAAGCCAATTCTTGAACTAATGGGTACAGATATTATGCATTGCGGTCCTGTTGGAACTGGCCAATTTACAAAAATAATAAATAACATGTTACTTTTTCAAAATGTTTTAGCTCTTTCAGAAGCTTCTAAAATTGCTGAACATTACAAAATTGACACAAAAATATTATTTAAAAATATTTCAAATTGTTCCGGTGATAGCTTTGCTTTAAAGAATCATGGGTTAAAGAGTATTGCTAAAGACAATTTCCCTAACCAAGCATTCTCAGTAAAATACGCTCAAAAAGATTTATCTTATGCTTTAGAAATGGCTGATCAAATGGGAATAAATACACCTGGAAGTAAAACAATTAACAATTTGTTTGATAAAGCAATTAAAGAAGGTTATGGAGATCTTTATTTCCCAGTTATTAAAAAAATTTTATAACTTTATCCTCTTCCTACAAATGGCATTTCATTTGCCATAATTGTCATATTTAAAACATTAGTATTCAGTGGCATTTTACATATTGAAGATATCGCATCTGCAATGTAATTAGCATCAAATACAGGCTCTATTGCAGTTTTACCTGTAGCTTGAGGAACACCTTCTTTCATCCTTTGAGTCATTGGTGTTTCAGCGTTACCAATATCAATCTGACTACATACAATTTTAAAAGGTCTACCATCTAGAGAAATTGTTTTAGTCATGCCAGTGATGGCATGCTTTGTCGATGTATATGCAATTGAACCTGGCCTAGGTGTCATTGAGGATACACTACCATTATTAATAATCCTACCACCTTGAGGGTTTTGTCTTTTCATTAAATCAAAAGCATATTTTGCACATAAAAACATACCATTAAGGTTTATATCAACTACATACTTCCATTCATCAAATGATATCTGATCCATAGTCTTTGCAGGAATACCTACTCCTGCGTTATTAAAAAGAACATCTAATCTACCATATTTACTTTCAATGTTTTTATAGAATTTTTCAACATCATCAGGCTTACTAACATCCAATGAAAAAACCTCAACATCTCCATTACAAATAGCTTTTGTTTCTTCTAGTTTTTCAAGTCTTCTTCCAACAAGAATTACTTTCATTTCGTCTTCAGATAGCTTTTTTGCAACAACTTGACCTACACCAGTACCAGCACCAGTGACTATTGCTATTTTTGACATAAAATTCTCCACTCTTGATTAAAAACAAATTTACATGAAACAAATTATGTTGAATTATATAACAATGTCAAAAAAAGTTTACATAGGTTGTGGTGCTGGTTTTGCTGGAGATAGATATGATGCATCAATTCCTATTGTTGAAGATTTCAAAAGCATAAATGAACCAAAATATCTGATGTTCGAAGTTTTAGCTGAAAGAACTCTTGCTATCGCACAGCAATATAGAATTAATGATGCATCTAAAGGATATTCTCCATATTTAGATTATTACATAAACCCAATATTACAAAATTGTTTAGAACATAAAATAAAGATTATCTCAAATATGGGGGCAGCTAATCCCCTTGGCGCAGCCAAAAGAATAATTGAAATTGCAAAAGAAAAAAAAATTAGAAAGCCTAAAATTGCAATAGTTCAAGGTGACGATATTTTAAATTATATGAGCGAAAAAGATATTCTAAATTCCCCAACTATGGAAGGACTAGATATAAAAAACACAAAAATTACTGCAGCTAATGTCTATTTAGGTGCTTTTCCAATAGCAAACGCATTAAAAAAAGATGTAGATATTGTAATAGTTGGAAGATCTGTTGACAGCGCACTAGCTTTGGGGCCATTAATTTATGAGTTCAATTGGAATGCCAGCGATTTGAAGATGCTTTCTTCTGGAACTATTTGTGGACATCTTTTAGAATGCGGAGCTCAAGTGACTGGTGCCTATTTTGCAGATCCAGGCTTTAAAGATGTACCAGATCTGTATAATGTTGGCTTCCCAATTGCAGAATTTTATGAAAATGGCGATTTCTTGATTTCTAAACCTAAAAATACTGGTGGTTTAGTTAATAAAGCTACAATAACTGAACAATTACTCTATGAAACACATAATCCTAATCAGTATATTGTTCCTGATGTAGTCGCAGACATGTCTGAGCTAAATTTGATAGAAGAAGAGCCTAATAAGGTATTAGTAAAAGGTGCTGTTGGTCATAAAAAACCAGATCTTTTAAAAGCAACTATTTGCTCTGAAAGCGGCTTCATGGGAGAAGCTGAAATGAGTTATGCTGGACCAAATGCTCTTCAAAGAGCCAAATTAGCTATAGAAGTCATTGAAAAAAGGATCCAAAAAATTGGATTACAAGGCAAAACTAGATTTGATATTATTGGTGCTGGTTCTGTTCATTTTTCATCTAGTGAAGAAAATACCTATAATAACGAATTAGATGGTGATTATAGAATTAGATCAGCAGGGTTTTTTGAAAACAAAGAAGATGCTGAACAATTCGTAGCTGAAACTTATTCTCTTTATTGTTCTGGTCCTTCTGCAGGAGGGGGTGCAAGAACATCAATTACAAAAGAGACATCTACAGCCTCCATTTTAATTGATAGAAATATTGTTGAGCCACAAATTAAAATTGAAATAATTTAAACTAAAGTAAAAATGTTACATAAAATTAAACTACCTGTTCATTCTATAGCGCACGGCCGAGCTGGGGACAAAGGAGATGTATCAAACGTTTCCCTTATAGCATATAATAACTTTGGCTGGGAAAATATTAGAGAAAATGCAACAGAAGATATAGTATTATCAATTTTTAAGCATTTGGGGGCTACAAGTGTAAAAAGATATGAATTACCAAATTTAATGGCTTTAAATTTTGTTGTTCAAAATGCTCTTGGAGGTGGTGTAAATAGTTCTTTACGTCTTGACAGACACGGCAAAACATTATCTTCTTACCTGCTATATCATTTGATACTGAATGTATCTTTGGATATGATGCCAAATAATTCTCCTTACAGAGAAAAATTCAAATAAAATAGAGATATAATATGATAGAAGCCGGAACATTAATCGTTAAAATTTTAGAAAAACAAAATGTAGAACGAGTTTTTTGTGTTCCAGGCGAGAGTTATTTATCCGTCATGAATGGATTACAAGATACTTCAATTGAAACGATTTTATGCAAACATGAGGGTGGCGCTTCAATTATGGCTGAAGCAGATGGCAAGCTCACAGGACGTCCAGGAATTGCTTTTGTAACCAGAGGTCCTGGCGCAACAAACGCGGCATCTGGAATACACATAGCTCAACAAGATAGTACCCCTTTAATAATGTTTGTTGGACAAGTTGAAAGAAAGATGTTTGCAAGGGATGCATTTCAAGAGGTGGATTACCAACAGTTTTTTGGCGGCATGTGTAAAATGGTATTTGAAATTCAAGATGCTCCAAGAATTCCTGAAATTCTTTCCCGAGCATTTCATACCAGTTTAAGTGGCAGACCAGGTCCGGTTATAATAACATTACCAGAAGACATGTTGAGAGATGAAGTTGATGAAAATCCTATTAGTTTTGTAACTATTCCAAAGTCAGGACCAACTAATGAAGACTTAGCAATATACGTTGAACAATTAAAATCTTCAAAAAATCCTGTCATCATTGTAGGTGGTTCAGTTTGGTCTAAAGAAGCTGCATTAAATCTTGAAAAAGTTTCAGAACTTACAAACATTCCCATATATACTTCTCATAGAAGACAAAGTTTTTTTAATAACCTACACAAAAATTACGCAGGAGATCTTGGACTTGGAGTAAACCCTGAAGTTATTAAGAATATTAAGGAAAGTGATTTTATAACTTTATTGGGAAATAGGCTAAGTGAAAACCCATCACAAGCTTTTACGCTTTTAAATATACCTGAGAATAAAAAATTTATAGCTCATATTCACCCTGGGCCTGAAGAAATAGGTAAGATTTACAAACCTAATCTTGGAATAGTTTCTAATCCGATAAATTTTATTGAAAGTCTAAAAAATACAATTGAAAATTTAAGTAATACAAATTTCTTCAAAAAAGAAAATAATTGTGACAGTTTACATAAAAACTATTTAGAATGGGGAGATCAAAATTTACTTTCACCTAACTCTGGAGTGGACTTAACAAGGTGCATTAGGGAATTAAAATCTGAAATTGATGAAAAGACAATAATTACCAATGGAGCTGGCAATTATGCTGTTTGGGTTCATAGATTGTTTAGATTTACAAAAACACAAACTCAATTAGCACCGATTTCAGGATCAATGGGTTATGGTGTTCCTGCAGCTATTGCTGCAAAATTAAGATTTAAAAATTCAAATGTTATTGCATTTGCAGGCGATGGTTGTTTTCAAATGACGCATAATGAATTTGCTACTGCAGTCCAATTCAATGCTGGTATAGTAATCATAGTTGTTGATAATGAAATGTATGGCACAATAAGGATGCATCAACATAAAAATTATCAAGGTAAATATAAACATACTGGATTAAAAAATCCTGATTTTGCAAAATTTGCTAATGCTATGGGTGGAATTGGTATCACAGTAGATGAAACAGACGAATTTATTGATAAATTTAAAACTGCAAAAAAATGGTCAGACGAAAATAATCTACCAAGTTTACTCCACGTAAAAACTGGTCAGGAAATGGTATTGCCTGGCAAAAGATTTGATCAAATTTAATTTAGATCTTTGAGGTAATAATTATTGTTAATAGATAGTTTTTCTTTCGGCAAACTTTTAATATCTTTACAACAAACTTGCTCCATAACATTTTGTATTTCATCTTTTATTATATCATGAACGTGTTGAGCACCTATTTCACCCAAAGCAGCTATACCAATAAAAAATGGCCTGCCAGTCATCACAAAGTTTGCTCCTAACATAATTGCTTTACACATATCTTGTCCAGAATAAAACCCACTATCTATAATTATAGGAAAATCTTTTTTTAGGCTTTTTCTAACTTCCGGAAGAATTTGTATAGGGCTTGGAGCTAAATCAAGTTGCCTTCCACCGTGATTAGATAAATAAATGCAGTCAATGATTCTTGAGGCTTTTACTGCATCATCTGAATGCATAACACCCTTTAATACAACTGGTCCTTTCCAAATATCTTTTACTTCTTTTAAGTAATCCCAGTCTAAAAACCTTTTCATTTGACTTCCAGCAAAACCAGCTTTGACTTTTTTTGTTCCATGCCAATTTCCATCCATATATTGATCCATTGTTCCAAATTTTGGCAATCCGTTTGTTAAAGTCTGAAAAGACCATGAGGGTCTAATTGCAGCATGGTAAAATGTTCTTAAGTTATTTTTTGGAGGAACAGACACGCCTGCTAATCGTAATCTTTCTCTTCTACTCGATGCTGGAATATCAGCTGTAACAACTAGCACTTTATAATTTGAACTTTTAGCTCTTTTTAATAAATCATTTCGAATTGACTTGTCGTCTGGTGGATAAAGTTGAAACCATCCTCTTCCATCTAAATGTTTTGCTGTATCCTCAATAGATGCACAAGCAACTGTTGATAATGCAAAAGGAATGTTATTTTTGACTGACATTTTTGCCAAATATTTTTCAGCACGAGGCCAAATCAAGCCCGTTAAACCAACTGGAGCAACACCAAATGGAGCATCATATATATCACCAAACAAATTAACTTTTAATTTTGGCTCAACAACACCTTGAACGTATTTTGGCGTTAGAAAAATATTTTTTAAAATCTCCGTGTTGTTTTTAATTGCAAGATCATAACCTGTTCCAGAAAAAAGATACTCAGAAGCAAAATGAGGTAACCTTTTTTTTGCTTTTGGAAGCAAATCAAGAACTCGTGGATATTTGTCCATTAAATTTTTCATATAGAAATGGTTTTTAATAAAGTTTATATATTATTAATATTATCAAAAAATTAGTTTGTAAAAATAAAAAGGTAAAAAATGATTGAAAACCCACCATTAATCCAAATAAAAAAAATTAAACCAGAAAATAAACCTACGTCAGAACAGATGGCATTTTTTCACAATGTTCCAACTGGCTTTATATGCGACGCACTTGAAGGTTATGCTGCATTAAATGGTAATATTAAACTGTTAGATGATTCAGATAAAAAAATTCATGTAGTTGGCTCTGCTCTAACTGTTGATAGTGGTGCTGCTGACGTTTTAGGTATGCAAATCGTCTTAAATGAAATCAAAACTAATGATATAATTGTTAACACTGTTAACGGTTGGCAAGAAACAGCATCAGTAGGTGACAGTATAATTGGTATGATAAGAAATAATGGTGGAAAAGCAATCGTAACAGATGGACCTATAAGAGATTATAATGGAGTAATTGAAACAAAAATTCCTTGTTTTTGTACAGGAATAAACCCAAATTCACCATATAATAGCGGCCCAGCTAAAATTGGCTTTCCTATTACAATTGGAGGTATGTCAGTTAAATCTGGAGATTTAATTGTTGGAGATGTTGATGGTGTTGCAGTTGTTCCATTTGAAAGGATTGACGAAATTGCCCAAAAAGTTCAAAGAGTTGCAGAAATAGAAAAAGGAAGAGATGCTGAAGTTCAAAATGGTCTAAAAATACCACAAAAGATAGTTGAACTTATTAATAGCGAAAAAGTTAAATATTATGATTAATTAGATATTATTTTCGCTTCTGTTACTTTTTGTAAAAGATCAAAGTCAATTTGTTCGCACATTTCTTTTAGTTTAAATCCTTCAGGTGTTACATCTAAGACGGCCAAATTAGAATAAACTCTAGTGACCACTGATTTTCCAGTTAAAGGTAATGAACAATTTTTTAAAAATTTTGGACTGCCATCTTTAGTTGTGTGTTGTGACATAACAAAAACATTTTTTGCACCAACAACTAAATCCATTGCACCACCTACAGCAGGGATTCCTTTTCCAGTCGTCCAATTTGCAAGATCGCCTCCCTCAGAAACCTCCATCGCACCTAATACACAATAATCAATATGACCACCTCTTATCATTGAAAAACTATCAGCATGATGGCAATAACTTCCTCCAGGAAGAATAGTAACTGGCTTTTTCCCAGCATTAATTAATTCAAAATCTAATTCATTTTCATTCGCAGGAGGCCCCATACCTAAAAGACCATTTTCTGAATGATAAATAATTTCCTTACTTTCATCTACAAATTTTGATACCAACTCAGGCATACCAATACCTAAATTTACATATGAACCATGGGGAAATTCATTAGCAATTTTCTTTGCAATTTCATCTTTGGTCCAACCTATGTTTATAAATTCATTCATGGATATGTCTCCCCATTGTCAATTGCAATACTTTCTATAATTGGATCACTTACAACAGTTACCTTGTTTACAAAAATACCTGGAGTAATTATTTTTTCTGGATCAGTGTTTTCTTCTCCTTCAATTCTTTTTACTTGAACTATAGTTTGGTTTGCAGCCATGCACATAACAGGATTAAAATTTCTTGCAGTTTTATTATATGTTAAATTACCATACCGATCAGAAGTCTCTGCTTTTATCAGGGCAAAATCAGCTTTGAGCGATTTTTCTAATACATATTCTTTACCATCAAAGATTTTTATTTCTTTTCCTTCAGCTAACGGTGTCCCTACGGATGTTTGTGTATAAAACCCTGGTATACCTGCTCCTGCAGACCTTATTCTTTCAGCAAGTGTACCTTGAGGAACTACTTCTAGTTCAATTTTGTTATTTTCATATAATTCTTTGAAAGTAATACTCTTAGGTGATCTCGCGAAAGAACATATAACTTTTTTAACTTGGTTTTCTCCAATGAGTGCTCCAAGTCCTATTTTCCCGTTACCCGCATTATTTGCAACAATTGTTAGATCCTTGCATTTTGTATCAATTAAACCATGTATTAATTCTACTGGACTACCTGCTTCACCAAATCCTCCTAACATAATCACAGCACCGTCAAAAACATCTGACATAACATCATTTACTGAATTAAAAAGCTTGTTTATTTTCATAGATTCTCTACTTTTATATTATAAACAATATAAATATTTTACTGAAGGTTACAAATGGATTTTAACTTTACACAAGATGAAAATGATTTTAGGCAAGAAATTAAAGACTGGTTATCTGAAAACTTATCTCAACGTATTTCAAATAAAGTTAAAAAATTTCAAAGATTAGACAAAAATGATTATGAAGAATTTATGAAGGCACTTAGTGCCAAGGGTTGGCTTGCGGTAAATTGGCCAAAGGAGCATGGCGGAACTGGTTGGTCAAACACTCAAAAACATATTTTTGAAGAAGAAATTGTGAAAGCAGGTGCACCAAGAATTGTACCTTTTGGGTTAAATATGCTTGGCCCTGTTTTAATGGAATTTGGAAATGAGGAACAAAAAAAATACTATCTGCCAAGAATTTTAAATTGTGTTGATTGGTGGGCTCAAGGCTATTCAGAGCCTGGTTCAGGATCTGATTTAGCAAGTTTAAAAACCAAAGCTGTTGATCATGGAGATCACTACATAGTTAATGGTCAAAAAACATGGACAACTCTTGGTCAGTTCGCAAATAAAATATTTTGCTTAGTTAAAACAAACACGGATTGCAAACCTCAAGATGGTATTTCTTTTTTACTGATTGATATTGACAGTCCTGGCATTGAAGTTAGACCAATTATTACCCTTGATGGAGAACATGAGGTCAATGAAGTATGGTTAAAAGACGTTAAGGTTCCTAAAGAAAACCTATTGGGAGAAGAAAATAAAGGCTGGACTTATGCCAAATATCTTCTTACTCACGAAAGAACTGGTATAGCTGGTGTCCCCAATTCAAAATCAGCAATCAATCATTTAAAAGTAATTGCTAATAAGACTTATAAAAATGGCAAACCCCTAATTCAAGACCCTTTATTTTCTTCTCAAATAGCAGAGCTGGAAATTGATTTAAAAGCTATGGAAATTTTTAATTTAAGAGCAATTTCGTCTGCTGAGTCTGGTAAAGCTCCAGTTATGGAAAGTTCACTTTTAAAAATCAAAGGATCAATTATTAGACAAAAAACCTCTGATTTACTCCGTAAAGCCATAGGGCCTCAAGCATTACCATACATTTCTGAACAATTCGATGAAGGTTGGAATCAAGAAACAATAGGCCCTGAATACGCTGGTCCACTTGCTAAGCAATATTTTATTTATCGTAAAATTTCTATTTATGGTGGATCAAACGAAATTCAAAAAAATATTGTGGCCAAATCAGAATTTAGAATGTGATTTAAGATGCACTTTAATTTGTCAGAAGAAAGAAAAATGCTTAAGGAAAGTTGTAACAGACTTCTTAATGATCATTACACAAAATATAAAAACCATCATGAAGTATCAAGCTCCGAGATAGGTTTTAATAAAAAATTTTGGGAAGAATGCTCTGAAATTGGAATGTTAAGTGCTTTAATTTCTCCACATTTTAATGGATTAGGAGGAACTGGAGAAGATATTATGATTGTTTTTGAGTTAATTGGTAAGCATTTAGTTGTTGAGCCTTTTCTTTCATCAGGCATTCTATCAATTACTTCTCTAACAAATTCTAAAGATGTTGAGACATCAGCACTTGATGAAATTTCATCAGCTTCAAAAATTTATGCCTTTGGTCATAGCGAAGTTGATACAAGATATGATGAAACTTATATAAAAACAAAGGCAAATTATAAAAATGATGCTGTTTTTTTAACTGGACAAAAATCTTTTGTACTTAATGGTGACTATGCTGACAAAATAATTTGTACCGCAAGGTTTTCAGGAAATGACTTTGATCAAAATGGCTTTGGCCTTTATGAAATAGACAAAACACATTGTGACATAAGATCTTATAATACAATTGATGGCTACAGGGCAGCTGAATTAAAGTTTTCTGAAATACCTGCTAAAGAATTATGTAAAAATTCTGATGCTTATAACGCTCTTCTTGAAACACTTTACGCAGGTGCTTTTGCTTTATCAGCAGAATCTATTGGAGCAATGGAAGTTTGTTTCAATATGACACTAGAATATCTTAAAACCAGAGAACAATTTGGCAAAGCCATTGGATCATTTCAAGCATTACAGCACCGAATGGTTGATATAATGATAGAAATAGAGCAAGCAAAATCAGCTGTTATGCTTGCTGCAGGAAC
>CACNQW010000026.1 GCA_902622745.1 uncultured SAR116 cluster alpha proteobacterium | reverse complement strand
CTTAAAGGCCATGATAGTCACGGTATTGTAAGAGTACCACGTTATTGTGATTGGGTTGATGAAGGCAAAGTTTTTCCAAATAAAGAACATTCATTAATTGGAACCACCTTTTATCAACAAAGTTAAATATATACATAATTAATACTATTACTTTATTATTTGGTGTTGGTTTTTTTTCTTTGTTATTAGGACTAACAACAGCTTGGATAATAGTGAGATACGATTTTCTCTTTTCAAAAATTTTAGAGTGGGCGCTTTTACTTCCAGCAGCAATACCAGCATATATCGTTGCATACTGTTATACTGACTTTTTAGATTTTAGTGGGCCATTACAAACTTTCATTAGAGATATTTTTTTATTGGAAAACAAATCGGACTATTATTTTCCAAATATAAGATCAATGGAAGGTACTATTCTCGTTATGTCATTTGTATTATATCCATATGTTTATTTTTTATCTAAGGTTTCGTTTCTCTCAACTCCAGTTAGTTTATATGAGCTTGCTCAATTAAGAGGTCATTCTATTTTTTTTAATGTTGCTCTTCCAATTGCGAGACCCGCAATAATAGGTGGATTTTCTCTTGTTCTTATGGAAACTATTTCAGATTTTGGTACTGTTGAGTTTTTTGCCATTGAAACAATAACATTAGGTATTTTTAATCTTTGGCTTGGTATGAATGACTTTAATTCAGCAACTCAACTTGCCCTATTAAGTTTTACTTTTATTGTTATATTATTAACAATAGAATTAATCTCAAGAAATAAAAAAAGATATGATGATACAAATATTAAAAGTATATCCAATTTTAAGATAAAATTATCTCAAAGAAAAAGTATATTTCCTATTTTTATATGTTTGATCCCATTAACATTTGGTTTTATTTTACCAGTCATAATTTTAATCAACCAAAGTATATCAAGCTTTGATATTAACAATTATGATGTTTTAATTAATATTTTTATCAATACAATATTTGTTGGTGGAATTAGTTCTTTTTTAATTATATTTATTGGGATTTTATTATCACTTACAATAAATTATAAAAATCAAAACAACTATCTTAAATTTTTAGCAATTATTGCTGGAAGTGGCTATGCATTTCCAGGTGTTATTATAGCTTTAGGAACTACTTATGTTTTTAGCTCATTACAAAATATTCCTGTACTAGAAAATTTCTTAATAGTAGGTAGTATATTTTCTTTAATAATAGCATATATCGCAAGGTTTAATGCTATAGGTTTTAACTCCATAAATTCAGGTATTTTAAGATTGCCAAAAAATATAATAGAAGCCAGTTTAACATTGAACACATCATTTGAAAAAACTACTTTTAAAATTATTCTGCCATTAATTAAACCTTCTATATTAATTGGCGCATTATTGTCTTTTGTTGATATTGTAAAAGAATTACCAATTACCCTAATTTTAAGACCATTTAATTTTGAAACTTTAGCAACATATAGTTATCAATTTGCAAAAGATGAAATGTTTGAACAATCTGCTTTATCATCCCTTTTAATAGTCTTTGTTGGAATTATACCAATTATATTTTTAAACTTGATACTTAAACCAGAAAAATTTTTATACAAATAAATATTGCTTGTAATAGAAATTATTATAATATTAGTCAAAGACGAATTTGAATATGGCTAAATTATACGACAAATGTTTAAAAGTTGGTTTACGTATGACCTTACCAAGAAAAGTAATTCTTGAAGTTATAGAGGATGCTGAAGACCATCCTGATGTTGAGGAGATGTATCGTAGAGCTGTTGTAAAAGATAAGACTATTTCAATAGCGACAGTATATAGAACAATTAAACTTTTTGAAGAAGCAGGAATTATTGAAAAGTTAGATATTGGTGACGGTAGAGCAAGATATGAAGAAGCTGGTGAACATCATGAACATCTTGTTGATGTTGAAACAGGAGAAATCATTGAGTTTCAAAATGAAGAGCTTGAAGAAATGAAAAGACAAGTGGCGTTGAAGATGGGTTACAAATTAGTTGACCACAGATTGGAGCTTTTTGGAAAAAAAATTAAATAAAAAAGTTTATACTTTAAATTCTTTAAGAATTGTGTGATAATGATAATCATTATCATGAGAATATTATGAAAGAAAATATAGTTATATTGACAGGTGGAAGTCGAGGAATAGGTCATGCTACATCGAAAAGATTTTGGGAAAAAGGATGGAGAGTAATTACCTGTTCTAGATCTGAGGTTGCCCCTCAATGTCCTTGGGAAAAAAGCAAAAGAGATCATATCCAAATTGACCTAGAAAATCTTCATGACCTGAATAGTAAAATTCAAGATTTAAAGAAATTACTCGATGGAAGACCAGTCAAAGCACTTATAAATAATGCAGCCATATCACCAAAAAATAATGATAATAAGAGACTTAATTTCAATGAAACAAATGTTGACTTATGGCAAAAGGTCTTCAATGTTAATTTTTTTGCACCGATAATATTATCTAAAAACTTAGTTGAAAATTTACAATCAGCTAATGGTGTAATTATCAACATAACTTCTATTGCCAGCGATATGGTTCATGAATTTGCCGGTCCAGCATATGCAACTTCAAAAGCAGCTTTGAAGTCACTTACAAGAGAAATGGCTTCAGATTTAAGTAAATATAATATTCGGGTTAATGCTATTGCGCCTGGAGAAATTGAAACAAGCATGATAACAAAAGATTCTCAACATCTTGTAAATAAAATACCAATGGGTAGATTTGGAAAACCTGAAGAAGTTGCATCTGTTATATATTCAATGTGCTCTGAGTCTTTTTCTTATGTTAATGGAACAGAAATAGCAATCAATGGTGGACAAACAGTCTAATTCAAAAAAAAACTTAAAATTATAGGCTATAGTGCTTTTACTTTTTTTTTAATTAAAGGTTTGCTTTGGCTTATATTAGGTGGATCCGCTATAAATTATTTTTTTAATCATTTCTGATTACCAATAAACTGTGTCAATAATTTCCTGAGCTTTAGGTGCTAATTTCGCTATATCTTCAATATATAATTTGTCTTCTTTAAAATTTCCTAACTTTTTTAATTTAATTGGTCTTTCAAATTTATCATTTATTGGATATTCATAATTAACATTCGCATATAATTTTTGAGCTTCTTCACCAACTAAAAACTCTAGAAATTTTATTGCTTCATTTTTTCTTTTAGAATGTTTTGCAACACCCCCTCCTGAAATATTTATGTGAGCTCCTCGATCATTTTTACTTTGATTTGGGAAAATTATTTTTACTGCATTTGCCCACTTCTTGTGATCATCATTATCTGAATAAGTAAGTTTACCATAGTAATAATGGTTGATGATTATTATTTTACATTCACCAGAAAATATACTTTTAATTTGTGCTCTATCATTTCCTTGTGGTCTTTTAGCAAGATTATTTATTAATCCTTTTGCCCAAATTAAAGCTTCATCATAACCATTATTTGCTATCATTGATGCCATTAGTGCTCTGTTATATACATGACTACCTGGTCTTGAACAAACTTTACCCTTAAATTTGGGATTTGCTAAATCCTCATAGGTAGAAACCTCACCTTTAGAAAACTCATTTTTTGCTATTCCTATAACTCTAGATCTTTTCGATAGTCCAAACCAAGTCCCATCTTTGCTTCTCAAGTGACTTGGTATATTATCATTCAATATTTTAGAACTAATCTTAGCTAACAAACCTTTATCTTTATAAATATAAAGTCTTCCAATATCGACTGTTAAAATTAAATCAGCTGGAGTATTTTTACCCTCAGACGCTAATCTTTGTGCTAGACCTTTTGAAGAATATACAACATTTAACTTAATATTAGTTTTGTTTTTATAAGCATCTAAAAATGGTTGAAGAAGGTAGGGCTGTCTATGTGAATATATGTTAAGTTCTTTAGAAGTAGCTGTTTTTAAACTACAAAAAACAAGAATTAAGAATATAAAAACATTAACTATTTTCATTTTGTAAGACCTTATTATTTTTGTTTAATTTGTGGGGTTTTAAATTTAATAAATATCCATAAATACACTTAAAACTTTTAAAAATAGAATTTAAAATTAAAGTGAAACACTCGATGATAGGAAAAAGATAAATTTTAAAAATATTGTTCCTTGAAAAATTTTCTTCATCTGATAAGCCGTATTTAATTTTTTGGTTACTCTGAGAGTAAACTAAAGTATTAAAAAAATAATCCCAAATAGCGAAAGTAACTCCAAAATTTTTATCATGATGTTTTTTTTCAACTGAATGATGTATTTGGTGTTGAGCTGGTGAAATTAAAATTTTTTCAACTAATTTACCGTAAGATATACTTATATGAGAATGTCTTAAATTTGATCCTAAAAGATGAAACATAAAAGAAAAAAAATTAGCACCTAGAACAGTTACTAAAGATAATTCTCCTGAGGATATAAAAAAGAATATTCCTATAACTGCACCTTGTGAGATTGCATTTCTTAAAACAAATATAATACCTTCAATGGGGTGAGTTCTAAATACAGTCATTGGAGTTAAAACTTCAGCAGAATGATGAATTTTATGAAAACACCACAAAAATTTTATTTTATGCATTAACATGTGAACAAGAAATTTTGAAAAATCGTCAACAATGAAAAAACATATTGTAAATATTATTGGTAAAAATATGCTTAAATAATTTATTGAAATTGGCTCAATAATATTTTGAGCATACATAAATTCGAAAATGAAAGTAGCTATTACGAGCTGAGATAAAAGAATTGGCGAAAATATGATCATAATTAATGAATTAAAAACATAAAGTGAATAATCAACAAATGATGATTTCGAAAAATATACTTTCTTATCAAAAATTAATTTTAACGAATTAATTAATGTATATTTTCTAAAACAATATAACCATAAAAAAGCAATAAAAAAACCAGATAAAAGATACCCCAAAAAAATTCTTTTTTGGGGATTTATAAAATTATCTGGTATAAAATTTAAAACTTCAATATCCATTTTCTTATCTTAATATTATGTAAGACATCAGGGAGTTGATGTCTTACATAAATATTTATTTAGTCATTTTCAGCAGATTTTTTTGGACCTAACTTTTCTATTAAGGAAGCCATTCCACCTGTAACATCATTTGACTTAGCTTTTAGAGCATACTCTTTTACCATAAGTTTTTGGATTTTTATCATATGAAGTTTATAATATCCAATTGATGAGCCTTGATCCTTGAGATAATTTCCTGAGGAGTCAATACCAACGACTTGTGAAAGATTTGGCATTAATGGACCAAAGCCCATCATTCTGTTTAACCTATTAAAAGTATCACTTTTATTTTCAACACCGGATTGTAAAGCCATTGCAAATCCCTTTAACTCTCCCCAATGTTTTAGATATTTTGACATCGCTTTATCCATGCCAGAACCTGAAGAAATTGCTTTTTCGACAGCTCCTAGATCTTTATAGACTGAACCTGCATATTTGTGCACAGCCTCAGCGATGACCTGTGCCCAATTAGAGCAAATCACCTGAGCTAAATCTTGAATCTTTGTTAAATCCGATGAAGATAATTTTTCACCATCGGCATTTGTTATGATTTTTCTGCCATCAATAAATGCTTTTGTAACTGTTTTAAGATAATCTGTTTTGCCACCTCTATCAAATGCGGATGCATAGTAGGCATGACCATATGTCATTTCTTTATATAGATCAACAACTCCGTCTTTATTAAAATCAGCAGCTTTAAGATCTTTCTTTTTTGCTACATCATAACTTTGTTGTGCTGACAATGTCATTGTATGTGCTGCAGCACCCCAATAACCAAATGCTTCATCCCAACTGTGCTCTTTGCCAGTGTAATAGGCACCTTTTTTATAAGGTTTATCATTTGGTTTATTGCTTGCTGTCATTTTCTCATCTAGATAATTGTCACAAGCTTGATGATAAAGTACAGCTCCCATGGTATATTTTGAAATTAATTGTGGATAATTCATACCATTTCTCATATCAACACCACCAGAAATTTTGGAAGCTTTTTTAATCATAAATCGAATAACATCAGCGCCTGTCATATTATTTGGCCAAGATAGTTGAACCCTTCCATCAGCTTTTCCAGCTAAGTTTGAACCTGTTGATATTTCTCCAACCATTTTTTGTTTTACAGGAAACTTAGATGAACTTTTTGGATCCAAAATTGCCATTGACTTAGTTTTGTCTTTATTTTCAAAATAATTTAGCATTTTATTTAAGGTATTACTTGTTGGATCACTTGGGTTTCCTTTAGAAACAATTTTCTTCAAACTATTATGTTGAAGTTGTCTAGCCATTTGACCTGTATATGCTGTCGAATTAGTTTTAGAACCTTTATAACCTTTTACTGTAACTGGGTTATTTTCACCATAAATATGCCCATCAGAAAAAGAGCTTGAGGTCGCTATCAAAGAAAGCGATAAAGATGCTACACCTAAAACCGCAGCATTTTTTATCAAACTATATTTATTAATTTTTAACATAAAATCCTCTATTGTAATTAATAACCATTACTAATCATATAATGATAATGATTATCATTAACAACAATTTTGCAATATTGTCAATAAAAAATGTTAATAATAATTAATCGCAGATTGACAATCATTATCAGTATCAACTAGAGTTAAAAAATGATAATTTGCTTGTGTAACAACATTTCCGAAAAAGAAATTGAAGATGCCATTGAAAGAGGGTCAACTAAAGCATCCGATGTTCACGACGCTCTGGGATGTAAGCCACAATGTGGAAGTTGTATGGATTACATCAAGGACAAAATTCACTTAAAGTCCAATAGTATTGAAATAGCTTAGTCTTTTTTACTTTCCAAAATTTGTTCCTGTAAATAATTTTTTAATCCTGTATTCTCGATGAGATGCTGTTGCGATTCTATCCAATCAATATGTTCTTCTGTATCTTCAAGTATTTTTTTAAACATTTCAGAAGTTACAAAATCATTTTTTTGTTCACAGATAGGTATTGCTTCTTTCAAGCATGATTGATTTGTCATTTCAAGATTTAAATCTGAACTAAACATCTCTGGAACATTTTCACCTATTTTTAATTTACCTAAATCTTGTAAATTAGGTAACCCTTCTATTGTAAGTATTCTCTCTATTATCCAATCTGCATGTTTCATTTCTCCCATCGATTCATCATAGATTTTCGATCCAAGACCGAGGAAGCCCCAATCCTTTAACATTCTTGCATGTAGAAAATATTGATTTATAGCTGTTAGTTCATTTTTTAGAATAATATTCAATTGTTGAATAACAAGTTTGTCACCTTTCATTTTGATCTCCATATTTATGAATAATATATAATTAAATTTTAATAAATTTCAATCTAAACTATTGATTTTATTGAATAAATACTAATGATTATCATTATCAATATCATTAGCATAATATAAAATTAATCGAATTTTGACTTTCATATGCTAATTTGTAAGTATTGATAACAAAATAATTTATGACCGATACAATTTTAAACGTAGCAACTTTTCCTGGAGACGGCATAGGTCCAGACGTTATAGACTCAGCTATACAAATCATTAAAAAAACTTCCAAAAAAGTTGGTAATTTAAATTTAAATTGGAATTATATTGAAGCTGGGGCTACCTATTATCAAAAAACTGGGATGGATGTAGAACCTGATGGAGAAAAAAAAGCATCTGAAGCAGATGCAATTTTTTTAGGGGCGATTGGATTACCAACAGTAAGAAAAAAGGATGGAACGGAAATAGCACCACATTTAAGATTTAGAGAAAAATTTAATCTTTATGCAGGAGTGAGACCTGTAAGAGCATATAAGAATATGCCTCAACGATTAAGCGAAAAAAATGCTGAAAAAATTGACTTTGTAATATTAAGAGAATGTACAGAAGGTTTGTTTTATACTGCTGCTGTTCATAATAGAAATAAAATTGCAAATAATAATGAAGTCGAAGATATTATGAGAATAACAAGAAATACAACAACAAGACTTCATAATTTTGCATTTAAGCTAGCTGAAAAAAGAAAAAAAAAAGGAAAACTTGGAAAAGTAACTTGTGTCGATAAGGCTAACGTTTTTAAATCACAAGCTTTATTTAGAAAAATATTTAATGAAATTAAAGATGAATTCCCAAATATATCAGCTGACACATGCTATGTAGATGCTATGGCTCTTAATCTGATCAGACAACCATGGGAATATGATGTTATGGTAATGGAAAATATATTTGGCGATATACTTTCAGATTTAGGTGGAGGCTTAGTTGGTGGCATGGGCATGGCATCATGCGGGGAAATCGGAGATAATCATGGTTTATTTCAACCGGCCCATGGAAGTGCGCCAGATATTATGGGTAAAAATAAAGCAAACCCACTTGCAACAATATTAAGTGGATCAATGATGTTAGAATATCTTGCTGATAAAAAAAATTGTCCTCAAGCTAATGAAGCTGCCCTAATAATAGAAAAGGCTATTGAAGAAGGGTTTAATAAAAATTTGTTACGACCATTTGAATTTGGAGGAGATATGTCAACCACTGCAATAACATCTCAAATTTTAGATTTAATTAAATGAAGGAGAGTTTCATATGTTTGTTATAACTGTAGAATTTGAAATTAAAAATGAATATGTAAACCAATTTAAAAGTAGAGTTATGCAACAAGCAAGAGATTCATTAAACAATGAAAAAAAATGCCTATTATTTGATGTATGTTTTGATGAAAAAAATACAAACAAAGTCTTTCTTTATGAAATTTATCAAGATAAAGATGCCTTTGATTATCATCTCAAAAGCGATCACTATTTAAACTTTGATAAAGATGTAAAAAATTGGGTAACAAAGAAAATAGTTAATCAATTAATTAAACAAGACTAATGAGGTTAAGATGCTTATTGGTGTAATAGGTGATGATTTTACCGGCTCTTCAGATATAGCAAATAATTTAAAAAAAGCTGGAATGTCAGTTGGCATGTATTCAGGAGTACCTGACAATAAAATAAAATTAAATAAGTATAATGCTGTTGTAATTGCTCTTAAAACAAGAACAGTTCCAATAAAAAAAGCAATTTCAGAAAGTATTAAAGCTCTAGAATGGTTCAAATCAAAAAAGTGTAAAAAAATAGTTTTTAAATATTGCTCAACTTTTGATTCCACAAAAAAAGGTAATATAGGGCCTGTTATTGATGCAATTATGAAAAATTTAAATGTAGACTTTACGATCGCTTGTCCATCATTTCCAGACGCAGGAAGAACATTATATCAGGGCCATATGTTTGTTAATGGTGTACCACTCAATGAATCAGGAATGGAAAACCATCCGCTAACGCCAATGACAGATCACAACCTTGTTAGATGGTTAAACTATCAAACAAAAGGAAAAGTAGATTTAATAAATTTTATTACAATCAAAGAAGGCACTGAATCAATAAAAAAAAGAATAACAGAATTAAAAAAAAGCAATGTGAAATACGCAATCACTGATACTCTTGATAATCAGGATTTTGATTTAATTTGTAGTGGCACAGATAATTTAAAATTTCTAACAGGTGGCTCAGGTATAGCACTAGGTCTTCCAAAAGTTTTTAAGAAAAAAGGTATGCTTAAAAAAAGCAACTCTAAGTTACCTAATGTTAAAGGAAATTCAATCATTCTTTCAGGCTCTTGTTCTTTGGCAACTAATGAACAAGTAGAATTATATAAAAAAAATAATCATTCTTTTTTAATCTCACCAGAGGAATTAATTAAAAACGAAAATTATCACAATGAGATCATTGAATGGATATTAGGACATAGTAAAAAAAGACCTCTTATTTATTCAACAGCTATTCCTAAAAAAGTGTCTTTTTATCAGAAAAAGTATGGTTCAAACATTTCATCTAAAATTGAAACCCTTTTTCAAAAAATTATTAAAAATATTTATAAATATAATTTTAATAAAATTGTATGTGCTGGAGGTGAAACATCAGGTGCTATTGTTAAAGCATTGAGGATTAAAGAACTTCAAATTGGTGAAGAAATTTCAGCAGGTGTGCCTGTTATGTGGGAACCAGAAAAGAATATTAAAATTACTTTAAAATCAGGAAACTTTGGACAAAAAGATTTTTTTTCTAGAGCTTTAAAAAAACTATAAAATTATATTTTTTTGAATTTTGAAAGCGCTTCTATAAATGTTAAACCTTTCTCCATTTCTAACATTGCTTGATTATCATCAGCGCTAAATTTTTCAGCATTTGAAATTACATTTTCTAATTCTTCTAGAGGAATGCAAAGAACGCCTGTTCCATCAGCTACAATTATATCACCTGTTCTTACCTTCACTCCAGAACAAATAATTGGTTCCCCAATTGATAAAACTTTTATCCTAGTTTTTCCTGGAGTTGGCACCATATACTTTGAAAAGGCAGGAAAGTTAAATTCAATTATTTCTTCCCTATCTCTTATCCCTCCATCAACAACTAATCCGCCAATACCCTTTAATTTTGCGGAATAAGAAGCCATACCTCCCCAAGTAGAAACTGGTGCACCATTATTTGCCACCACAATAACATCTCCTGGATTTGCTTTTTCGATCATGTGACCTACTTTAAAATCCTCGGTTTCAAATGAACCAAAAGGTCCAGTTATTTCTTGAACTGTGAGTGCCTCACCTACAACCCTCATTCCAAAACCTGCAGGTTGTAAATTATACATTATTCCTTCAAATCCAATGTCATCCAACACATTTGCTAATGTTGGAGTTGCTAATTTTTCTAACCTTGATTTATGTTCTTTTGTAAATTTAACCATCGATTGAGTTTATGTGATTTAAACTTTAAAATCAATTAACCCACAAATTTACCCTAGTCATATTCAATAAATTATTTATATTATTATTATGACTTATTTTAATTTTCCAAATATTGAAGAAGATGATAATCTTAAAAACCTAAGAAATGATGTAAAAAGTTTTTTAAAAACAACATTTAATTCTAATAATATTAAACCGCAAGCTGATGCCTGGATGTATTCTGCAAACCCAGAGTTTAGTAAAAAACTTGGTGAAAAAGGATGGCTTGGAATGTCATTCCCTAAAAAATATGGCGGTCGTGAAAAAACAATGTTGGAAAGATACGTTATTACTGAAGAACTTTTAGTTGCTGGAGCACCTGTTGCTGCTCATTGGATTGCAGATAGACAAAGTGGGTCACAAATTATTAGATACGGAACAGAAGAGCAAAAGAAAGAAATCATTCCTAAAATTTCATCTGGTGAATGTTTTTTTGCCATCGGGATGAGTGAACCTGATTCAGGTTCTGACCTAGCTTCAGTAAAGACTTTTGCAAAAAAAACTGCCGAGGGCTGGGAGTTAACAGGCAGAAAGATATGGTCAACAGGAGCCCATTTGTCACATTACATGATTGTTTTAGCTCGAACAGAAAAACTTGATGAGAAAAACAGACATTCTGGTCTATCTCAATTTTTAGTAAATTTAAAATTACCAGGTGTAGAAATTAATCCAATTGAAGATATGACACACCAAAAGCACTTTAATGAAACAGTTTTTAATAATGTTATATTAAATAAAGATGCTCTTTTAGGCGAAGAAGGTATGGGTTGGCAGCAAGTTGTTGGAGAACTTGCTCTTGAAAGATCTGGGCCAGAGAGATTTTTATCTCATTATATTTTATTAGATAACTTTATTAGTGAATTCAGATATAAAATGTCTGAAATGGGTATTACCTCATTAGGTAAAATCATATCAGAATTACAAACATTAAGAATGATGAGTTTTTCAATTGCTTGGATGATACAAGAAAAAAAATCACCAGATGTTCAAGCAGCTTTTGTTAAAGAAGCCGGCAACGTTTTTGAAAAAAAATTAATTGAAACGATTAGAGAAATGTCAAATTTGATTCCTTTTGAAGAATGGTCATCTAGTCTAAAAAGTTTATTTCAAGACGCTACTCTTAGAATTCCAGCGAATTCATTAAGGGGGGGCACATCTGAAATCATGCGAGGAATTATCTCAAAACAACTTGGTTTAAGATGAAAGATGAAATTAAAATAATCTTAGATATTTGTGATAAAATATTACTTAAAAATGTAGATCACCATCTAAGAATAAATCTAAAACCAAATTCAACTCAATTTAAAACTTTAAAAGATGAAATAATATCGAGTGAGTTAACAAAGTTACTTGTAAAAGAGAACTTAGGTGGTGCAGGCATGTCTCTGACTGATATTATTCCAATAGTACAATTGTCCGCTCAATATGGAACACCTATACCTTTCATTGAAACAATAATTAGTAATTTTTTATTATCAGAATTAAATATAAAACCTGAAAACGACTTTATAACGCTGACTAACAAAACTGAAAATATTCTAATAAAGAAAGATAAAATATCTGGAAATTTTAAATCAATACCTTACTTGAATTTAGCTAAGAAAATTTTAGTAGAAACTGAAATTAAAAATCAAAAATATATTATTTTGTTCCAAAAAGGTGGAAAGTTAAAACTGCAAAAAAATTTTTTATCAGAGCCAAAGTTTGATCTTGATGCTTCAGAGTTAGAAATCATTTCTATGATGGAAAAACCTGAACAAATGGACGTACAAAATCTTTTAATTAATGTAAGGTCAATTCAATCATTTGGTGCTATGGAAAAAATTTTAAAACTTTGTATTGAATATTGCTCTCAAAGAAAACAATTTGGACGTACATTATCTAAATTTCAAATGATACAAAATCACATTAGTGAAATTGCTTTAGAGGTGGCAGCAAGTGGTGCGTCTCTATCTACACTAAAAAATAATAATAAAAATTTTTATAATCTCAAAAATACTGCTATCCCTAAAATAAGAACTGGAATAGCATCAGGTAAAGTTATAGCCTTGTCTCATCAAGTACATGGAGCAATGGGATTTACAAAAGAATATGAACTCAGCTATTTCACTAAGGCTTTAAATAGTTGGCGGAATGAGTTTGGGAACGAAATATATTGGCAAAATATTCTTGGTAAACTATTTCTAAATCAAAATAAAAACCTTTGGGAATTTTTAAATCATTAAAATTAAGTATTGGAGAAAATAAATGAGCAAATCAGTTTTATGTGAAGAAAAAGATAATATTTGTTTAATAACTCTTAATGAAGAAGATACTAGAAATGCCATTTCTCCAGAAATAATAAAAGAATTAGTAAGTATTTTAGAAGAAATTGATAATAACAAAAATATATCATGCGCAATATTGACCGGAGCTGGAAAAAGCTTTTCCTCTGGTGGAAATTTACACGAAATCAATGAAATGACAGAAAATAACAATATGTCATTAAGAGATATTGAAAATTGGTATAGAAATGGAATTCAAAGAATTCCTTTGACATTCAATAAAATTGATGTGCCAGTTATAGCAGCTGTTAATGGGCATGCAATAGGTGCAGGTAATGATCTCTGTACCATGTGTGACATCAGAATAGCATCAGAAAATGCCAAATTTTCTGAAAGTTTTTTAAGAATTGGAATTATACCTGGTGATGGAGGCTCATGGTTTTTACCGAAAATAATCGGCCTTTCTAGAGCTACAGAAATGATATTAACTTGTGAAGTGCTTGATGCACAAAAAGCTTTAGATTGGGGACTCGTTTCACATGTTGTCCCTCATGAAAAATTACTAAATAAAGCATATGAAATAGCAAATAAAATTATTAAAAACCCGCCTCAATCAATTAGAAGAGCTAAAAGGCTATTAAGATTATCTCAAAACATCAATTTAAGTACCGCTCTTGAAATGGCTGCTAGTCAACAAACCCTTCTTCAAATGACAAATGACCATAAAGAAGCCATTCAAGCATTAATTGAAAAAAGAGAACCAGATTATAAAAACTCATAATCAATTCACATGAATTGTCTAGGAAAGATATACTCTTTTACCACACCATCTTTAAAGTTTGAATTAACATAATCTGAGCTTTCGTAATCAAAAATTATACAACCTGCCGTTACTAAATTATAAGGAAGTAATTTTTTGTTTTTGAAAGCCATATCATTAATTAATTCACTGAGAACAGGATTATGTCCAATTACAACACCAGTTTGAATGCCTGAAAAATTTTGTTTTATCAAATTTAAAATATCAATTTTAGAACCACCATAGAGAATTTCTTCATTATAAGTTAATTGAAAAATACTTTTATTTTGAAACCATGAAAAAAATATTTCTTCGAAAGTGAGTTGAGCTCTTTTAGCTGGGGAAATAAGAAATTTATCAGGAAGATTTATTTTTTTTTTCAATTCTCGCGAAATTATTTCACAAGACCTATAACCTCTTTCATTAAGTCCTCTTTCAAGATCAGAGTTAAAAGAACTCCAATCAGACTTAGCATGTCTTATAATAATGATTTGAGGCAAATCTTTAGCTTTTTCTTTCTAAGATTGAAACATAATTAGCAACAGCAGAACCACCCATATTGAAAATACCAGCTAATGATACGTCTTTTATTTGCATATCTTTTGCTTCACCTACTAGTTGCATACAAGCCATAACATGCTGTGAAACACCAGTTGCACCTACAGGATGCCCTTTTGCTTTTAACCCACCAGATGGATTGATTGGTAATTTCCCATCTTTATAAACAGTACCTTCTTCTAAAACTTTATAGCCCTCTCCCCTTCGAGTTAATCCCATAGCTTCATATTCAATTAACTCTGCAATTGTAAAACAATCGTGTGTCTCAACAAAAGAAAGGTCCATTAGATTTACTTGAGCATCCGATAAAGCTTTCTTCCAAGAAAGTGAAGCTCCACGAAATTCAGTTTTATCTCTTTTACTCATTGGCATTAAGTCATTCATTTGAACTCTGGCCCTAAAACTAATTGCTCTTTCAGCTTCTAAAGCTAACTCGTCATTTGCTATTATAAGAGCTGCTGCTCCATCTGAAATCATTGAACAATCACTTCTCTTTAAAGGTGGTGCAACCAAAGGATTTTTTTCTGACACTTTATTACAAAAATCAAAACCTAAATCCACTTGCATATGTGCGTAAGGGTTTACAGCACCATTTTTATGATTTTTTGCTGCAATCTTTGACAAATATTTAGTTTGATCTCCATATCTTTGAAAATAAGTATCAGTTATTTGTGCAAAAACACCTGCAAAACCACCATCTATTTTATCTTCTTCTTTTCTGTAACTAGCTCCAAGTAATATATCACCTGCTTCTTTTGTAGATCTATCAGTCATTTTCTCTACACCAACAACTAAATTTAACTTTGATCTTTTGGCTTCAATACTATTCAACGTAGTATGAATTGCAGCTGAACCTGTTGCACATGCATTTTCAACCCTAAGTGATGGTACATGCTTTAAAATTTCGCAATTAATTGCTGGTAGAGCGCCATGGAAATCCTGTTTTTGAAAACCATTGTTAAAAGTACCTACAACAATATTATCAATGTCTTTTGGATCTACTTGTGCATGAGATATAGCCTCAGAAACTACTTCTGCAATCATATCTTCAGTAGATTGCGTGTCATTTCTACCAAATTTATTGTGTCCCCATCCAATTATATTTCCCATTTAAAAATCCCCTATTTTAATTGTTCTGCTAAAATCTTATAAAATAAATTAATAGTATCGTGCGGATGACTTATCATGCCATCATGACCTGCATTTAAATCATAGATTGGCCATCCAAAATCTTCCACCCTTTTTCTTGACAACTCTAATGGCTTATATATTGGATTTTTGCATCTTATATAACAAAGTGGTAAACCATTTCCAATTTTATTTTTTAAACTTAATTTCGATTGAAAAGAACTTAATGGCATTGGCGTCAATTTATCTTTGAGAAATAAAGATTGCTTAATATCAAAAATCCCAAAACTTTCAGCACTAGGTTCTGGTATAGAAATTCCATTATCAAATTTTTCTGAAAGTTGAATTCTTTTTTTAACTATTTCTTTTGGCAAAGTATCAAAATGAGCCTCTCCATTTAATAAAATAATACTATCAAAATAAATTAAAAGTTTAATCTTATCTTTAAGTCTATCAGCTAAACCAGAAAGGATGCTTCCAGCGAAACTATGTCCTACTAAAACTAAATTTTCCAAATTTTCATAAATAATATGATTTTCAACATCTTTAATAAAAGTATCAATAGTGATGTGATTAGAAATCAAATGCTTTCTTTCGCCTAATCCTGTCAAATTAGGACATGAAACTTTAAAATTTTTTTCAGACAACTTTGAACTTACACTCTCCCAAGCCCAACTTCCATGCCATGCTCCATGAATTAATAAAAAATTTAATTTATTTTCCATAAATATATTATACGTTGTTTAAAAAAAAATTATATGATTTAGTAAACTAACTATATCATTTAAAGATGGATCAATTAAAAATAGCAATTTTTGGAAGTTCTGGTGCAATTGGGTCTGCCCTTTGTAAAAAATATATACAGCAAGAAAATGTCGAAAAAGTATATTGTTTTTCAAGGAAAATAACAGAAGTCAAACACGAAAAGGCTCACTGCTTTATTTTAGATTATCTAGATGAAGAAAATTTATCTACCATATCAAGTGAAATAAATTTTTCATTTGATATTATTTTAATTTCAATTGGAGCACTTTTAAATCCAGAGAAATCCATAAAAGACCTAAACATAGAAAAATTTAATAAAATGATTACTGCTAATACCCTGCCAACTTTATTAATTGGAAAATATTTCCTTCCAAAATTGAATAAAAATAGAATTTCTAAATTCGCATCTCTATCTGCAAGGGTTGGAAGTATCAGCGATAACTTTCTAGGAGGTTGGTATTCATATAGAGCATCTAAATCAGCTTTAAATATGATCATTAAGAATTTTTCAATTGAGATAAATAGAACAAATAAAAATAGTATAATTTTTGGTTTACATCCTGGAACAGTTACCTCAAAACTTTCAGATCCTTTTAAAAATAAAAATAAAAATTATTTCAGTCCTGAAACTTCAGCTGATTATCTTTACAATGTTATTGAAACAAAAACTAATAATGATAACGGGAAAATTTTTGATTGGAATAATCAAGAAATATTACCATAACTTTGTTTTGGAATATTATCATTCACTAAATATTTCTTCCAAAACTCTTCTGGATAATTAGAGAAAATTCTTAAAATTAGATAAACACATAATAACGTTAATATACATCTTAATATTAAAGTTATTAATATATTAGCACCCATTAAACTTACTAAACCTGTGTCTTCAATTATGCTATGAAACATTCCTACTAAAGTAATTACACCAAAAACATCTTTATATTTTATTTTACCAGATTTAACTTCTTGTATTAACAAACCGCCTCCAAAACCAATTCCAAGTGTTACTCCAACTACAGCAATTGTAGATGCTCTTTCACCAACACCTATTAAATTTAAAAAGGGTTTTAAAGAAAGTTCTATTAATTTTTGGATTCCAAATATTTTAAAAATTTCAATGATTATAACTATTAAAATTATGATAATAAATATTATAAATAAAGTTTTTATTTGATCTAAAACCCAATCTAGTATAAACGGTGAAGGTTCTGAAAAGGGAATAATAATGCTTGCTTGAGAATTAAGTAAGTTAAAAGTTGTTAAAAATTGATTTAAAATCATGCAAAATATAAAACCAAGAATTAATCTTACAAAGATGGTTGCTCTAATTCTAACACCTGCTCTTCTTGAAATTAATGATTCTATTGGCAATGAATGAGCAAATAAAATCAAAAGACCTAAAACACTTGCCTGCGCACTTGTAAGTCCATTTTCTAAAGATAATCCTGATAAAACTGCAAGACCCGTATATGGACTGGTTAAAATGGTAGTTGTTACAACTATACCAATTTCTTCTGGCAAACCTAGTAAGAACATT
>CACNQW010000025.1 GCA_902622745.1 uncultured SAR116 cluster alpha proteobacterium | reverse complement strand
TTTAAATTTATTTTTTTTTTATCTAATTCTAGAATTGATAGAAAATTAGAGATAGATATGGAAAATTATGAAATTGGATGTTTTGTAGGAAGATTGTGGATTGAAGAAAATGAAGGCCCTTCAATTGTAAAGATTAAGGATAATTTTATTTTTGATATTACATCAAAATTGGTCCCTACAATGAGTAGTCTTTTAGAATTGGAAAACCCAATTGATTATGTGAAAGGTGTAGAGGGCAAGAAAATAATCTCAATAGAGGACATAGAAAATGATATTAATAATAAAAACTTCAAAACAAAAATTAGATTATTAGCTCCGTGCGATTTACAAGTTGTAAAAGCATGTGGTGTTACTTTTGCAAAATCAATGGTTGAGAGAGTTATTGAAGAAAGAGCTTCAGGTGACTTTAAAAAAGCAGAAGAATTAAGAATGTCTATAGGTGATTTAATAGGTGATAATCTTAAAAATATTTTACCTGGATCCAAAAAAGCTCAAGAGGTGAAACAACTTCTTATTAAAGAAGATTTATGGTCACAGTACTTAGAAGTTGGCATTGGTCCTGATGCCGAAGTATTTACAAAAGCTCAAGTTTTATCATCAGTAGGTCACGGTTCTGAGGTTGGCCTTCATCCTGTGTCAAACTGGAATAATCCAGAGCCTGAGATTGTTTTAGCAGTAAATAGTAAGGTTAAAATAGTTGGCGCTACACTAGGAAATGATGTAAATTTAAGAGACATAGAAGGTAGATCTGCATTACTCCTTGGGAAAGCAAAAGATAATAACGCTTCATGTTCAATTGGGCCATTTATAAGATTATTTGACGAAACATTTTCTTTGGATGATGTCAGAAAAGCTGAGTTAAAAATGACTATAGATGGTATGGATGATTTTCAATTGATTGGGTCAAGTTATATGTCAGAGATTAGCAGGGATCCAGAAGATTTAGTAAAACAAACCTCATCAAGACATCATCAATATCCTGACGGTTTTATGCTTTTTTTAGGAACATTATTTGCACCAACTGAAGATAGAGACGCAAAAGGTGAGGGTTTTACACATAAAATTGGTGATAAGGTTACCATTAAAGAGAGAAATCTTGGTGCTTTAGTTAATTATGTAAATTTAAGTACTAAATGTCCTGAATGGACTTTTGGGATTTCAGAACTTTATAATAACCTTATAAAAAGAGGGCTCTACAAATAATATGTCTTTTGAAGGAATATTGTCTGATATTAAGGTTTTAGATTTTTCAACTTTATTACCAGGACCTTTGGCTTCACTTTTTTTGTCAGAGATGGGCGCAGAAGTAATTAAAGTTGAAAGATTAAAATTTGGTGATGAGATGAGAAGGAAAACACCAGAGATTGAAGGAACTAATGTTTCCTTTGCAATTTTAAATAGAGGTAAAAAAAGTATTGAAATTGATTTAAAAAATGATCTTCAAAAAGATAAACTAAAAAAAATAATTAAAGAAGTAGATATTGTATTAGAACAATTTAGACCAGGAGTTATGAAACGACTAGGTTTGGACTATGATACAATAAAAATTATAAATCCAAAAATTATATATGTTTCAATTACAGGTTATGGTCAGGAAGGTCCTAAAAGTAACTTTGCTGGACATGATTTAAATTACATTGGAGACACAGGCTTGTTAAATTTAAGTATGGGTAAGGAAGATAATACAGTAGTACCTCCAGCTTTGATTGCAGATATTGGTGCAGGATCCTATCCTGCAATAATGAATATATTATTGGCATTAAGAAAAAGAGATTTAAATAAAGAGGGATCATACATTGATATATCTATGACAGATGGATTATTCACTTTTATGTTTTGGGCACTAGGTAAAGGCTTTTCTAAAAACGAGTGGTCACAAAATTCAGATTATTATTTATCAGGAGGATCACCACGTTATAATATTTATGAAACTAAGGATAAAAGATATCTAGCAGTGGCACCTATTGAAGACAGGTTTTGGAATAAATTTTGTGAAGTAATTGATTTAGACATTACCTATAAAGATCAAAAAAAAACAGATCAAGAAATTATGGAAAAAGTTCGTTCTATAATAAAAACTAAAACATCTGGTTACTGGGATAAGGCTTTTAAAAAAGCAGATTGTTGCTGCACTATTGTCAAATCTCTTAAAGAAGCTGTTGGTGATGACCACTTTATATCAAGAAATCTTTTTTCAAAAAAAGTTAAAATTAACGATGAAACAGTATTACCTTCATTACCTCTGCCAATTAGTAAACAATTTTTAAGCCCAAAAATAATTAAATCTTTTCCAACACTAGGTGAACAAAATAAAACTTATATGAAATAAATTTTATAAGTGATAGAATATTGACTCTAAGAGGTAATTTATGAAAAAAATTAATGATCTAGAATCTTATTGGATGCCATTTACTGCAAATAGAGATTTTAAAAAAGACCCAAGAATTGTTTGTTCGGCTGAAGGCATGTATTACAAAAGCCAAGAGGGTAACGATATACTTGATGCAACGGCTGGTTTGTGGTGTGTTAATGCTGGACATAACAGGAAGAAAATTAATGAAGCTATAACAAAACAGCTTTCAGTTTTAGATTACGCCCCTTGTTTTCAATTTGGTCACCCTAAAGCATTTGAGTTAGCTAATAGAATTTCAGAAATTTTTCCTGAAGGTATGAATCACGTTTTCTTTACAAACTCTGGTTCAGAAGCTGTTGATACTACTTTAAAAATTGCTTTGGCTTATCACAGAGCAAGAGGAAAAGGGACTAAAACAAGGTTGATTGGAAGAGAAAGAGGTTATCACGGTGTTGGTTTTGGAGGTATTTCCGTTGGTGGAATGCCAAGGAACAGACAATATTTTGGAACCTTATTGTCAGGTGTAGATCACCTTCCTCATACTTTTGACCATGAAAGGAATGCATTCTCTAAAGGAGAACCAGAACACGGCGAAGAGTTCGCAGATAAGTTAGAGGATATTATTGCACTTCATGATGCATCTACAATAGCAGCTGTAATAGTTGAGCCCATGGCAGGTTCAACTGGTGTTTTACCTCCTCCAAAAGGGTATTTAAAGAAGCTGAGATCTATTTGTACTAAACATGATATTCTTCTTATTTTCGATGAAGTTATAACAGGGTTTGGAAGATTAGGAACAGCAACTGCATCAGACTACTTTGGTGTCGTTCCTGATATAATTTCATGTGCAAAAGGTATTACAAATGGCGTTATCCCAATGGGAGGCGCAGTAGTGAAAGATGAAATATATGAAACTATGTTAGATGAAGCAGATAATCCAATAGAATTATTCCATGGCTATACATATTCAGGACATCCTATTGCCGCTGCAGCAGGCCTAGCTACACTTGAAATATACAAGGAAGAAAACTTATTTCAAAGAGCATCTGAACTTTCACCTTATATGGAAGAAGTGGCACATTCTTTAAAAGGTGAAAATCATATAATTGATATTAGAAATATTGGTTTGGTTGCTTCAATTGAACTTATGCCAAGAGAAGGTGCTGTTGGATCTCGTGGCTATGAATTAATGAAAAGAATGTGGGATAAAGGTGTTATGGTGCGATTTACACAAGATACCATGGCAGTAACTCCACCTTTAATTGCTGAACGAAAACATATTGATGAAATGTTTGATAAAACTCGTGAAGCCCTAAAAGAGATAAATTAAACTACATCTGGAATAGCTCTTTTTGTTTCCTCATGATTTGATAAAGCATCCTCTATTGCCAGAGCTATTTCACTTAATTTAGCATCATTACCCGCAGGAGCTATCAATTGAATACCAAATGGCAATTTTTTGTTATCAAAACCACAAGGTAATGCCCAAGCACAAGGAATAGCCATTGTAGGAGCATAGCTTAGAGCAAGCCATCTCATGTAAGTAGAAAGTTTTTCATTATTTATTTCTTCCACAAAAAGCTGTTCGTGTGGGAAAGGAGATACTGAAGCAGCAGGACAAATTAAAACATCATAATTTTCAAAAAATTTTCTAAAATTGTTATAAATTTTGGTTTGTTCTTGATGTGCCCAAGTCATATCTTCCATCGAATATTTTAGACCTCTTTCTACATTATCAATAACGTTTGGTCCCAGAAGTTCTTTATTATTTTTAACCTTTTCAAGGTGCGATGCTACATAGTTAAAACCTCTAATTACTTCAAAACAATCATGTATATTTAAAAAGTCTGGATTATCATTATTAGAGTAATTAAAACAACTTTTAATAACTTCTATTTTTTTGAGAAATACCTTTTTAATTTCATTATCCACAGGTGCACAACCAAGGTCAGTTGAAAAGGCCATTTTCATAGATGACAAGTCTGAAGGTAAAAGTTCCGCAGGAAGAGAAAATGAATTTAAAGATGAAAAAATATCACTATTATTTATATCCACTATTGCTTGTAATAATAAATAAGTATCTCTTACATCTCTTCCCATTGGGCCAGCAACAGAAAAAGGGTTTAATATTATTCCTTCAGTGGAAGGAACCATTCCTGGAGATGGTCTAAAACCAGTAACTCCACAAAAACTTGCAGGGGTTCTTAAACTACCTCCATAGTCAGTTCCTGTTGCAAGAGATATCATGTTTAAAGATAATGCAGCTGCACTACCTCCAGATGATCCTGCAGATGTTAAATCAAATTGAAATGGGTTTCCTGTTGCTCCATAAACTCTATTTTTTGTGTTTGCACCAGCACCAAATTCGGGAGTATTTGTTTTACAGAAAACAATTCCGCCTTCTTCTCGAATATTCTTAATAATTTCATCATCATGTTTTGGAATATGATCTTTAAATAACAATGAGCCGTATGTTGACCTAAGGTTTTTTACCATTTGTAAATCTTTTATTCCAACAGGCAACCCGTGAAGTAATCCTAAAGCATCTCCCTTAATAACTTTTTCATCACACTTTTTAGCTTGATCAAGCACATCTTTTTGATCAAATGCTACGATAGCATTTACGTTTGAATTATGCTTTTCATATTGCTCTATGCAACTTTTAACAAGTTCAGTCGATGAGATTTTTTTTTGTCCAATTAAATTTCTAGCTTTATGTGCAGGTAGGTTTGATATTTTATTCATTTGTTTATCCTTATCATTCAACTTTATTACACAAAAAAATTATAGCAATTATTTATTCAAATACTTGACAAAGAATGGATAAGCATAATTATAATCGTATATGGATGTCTTAAAAAAGTTAAGAGATGTTAAATTAAGGCCAACTAAGCAAAGAATTCTTTTGGCTAATTTAATTTTGGATGGAAAAAATAAGCATTTCACTGCCGAAACAATTCAAAAAGAAGTATCAATAAAAGGGCATAATATTTCTTTAGCAACAATATATAATTGTTTAAATAAATTTGTGAATGTTGGTCTCTTAAAACAAATTGATCAACATGGTGAAGTTACAATTTTTGATACTAATGTGACACACCATCATCATTTTCTTAATCAAAATACTGGTGAATTAACAGATATTGAGCCAGATGAAATAACCTTCTCAAAGTTTCCTAAAATTCCAAGAGGTTTTCAAAATGATGGGGTTGAAGTTCTAATAAAAATTAGGGATCAAAAATCTAGTTTAGAATAATTCTAACCTGTTGACATTAATATATCCAATTAATATATTTTAAGCATTGAAATATTCTAAGAAAGGTTTTTATAAATGGATGATCAAAGTGTAAGTAAATGCCCAGTGATGCATGGGTCTGCAACACAAAATAGTGGTATAAGTACAACAAATCGTGATTGGTGGCCAAACCAATTAAATGTCAATATTCTTCATCAAAATGACAAAAGATCAAATCCTATGAGCACAGATTTTGATTATAGAGAAGAATTTAAGAAACTAGATTACTTTGCTTTGAAAAAAGATTTAACAGATTTAATGACAGACTCAAAAGATTGGTGGCCTGCTGATTATGGTCATTATGGCCCTTTTTTTATTAGAATGACATGGCACGCTGCTGGTACATATAGAACTGCCGATGGAAGAGGTGGTGGAGGAACTGGAGATCAAAGGTTTGCTCCTCTAAATAGTTGGCCAGATAATGGAAATTTAGATAAAGCTAGAAGACTTCTATGGCCTATTAAACAAAAATATGGAAATAAAATTAGTTGGGCTGATTTATTTATCCTAACCGGTAATGTCGCCATAGAATCAATGGGTGGTAAAACATTTGGCTTTAGCGGTGGAAGACCTGATATTTGGTCTGCTCCTGAAGATATTTACTGGGGAAGAGAAGAAGAGTGGCTTCAAAATAAAAGATATACCGGCGAAAGAGATTTAGAAGTTCCTTTAGGTGCTGTTCAAATGGGTTTGATTTATGTTAATCCACAAGGACCTGACGGTAATCCAGATCCTTTGGCAAGTGCTAAAGATATAAGGGAAACATTTGCTCGAATGGCGATGAATGACGAGGAAACTGTGGCTCTTACAGCAGGAGGTCATACTTTTGGTAAATCTCATGGTGCTGCAGATCCAGATACGTATGTTGGTCCTGAGCCTGAAGGTGCTCCCATGGAAGAAATGGGCTTAGGTTGGAAAAACTCTTATGGGACTGGAAAAGGTGGTCATACGATAACAAGTGGGATTGAGGGAGCATGGACTGCAAACCCAACTCAATGGGACAATGGTTATTTTGATATTCTTTTCGGTTATGAGTGGGAGTTGGTTAAAAGTCCTGCTGGAGCATATCAATGGCATCCGATTAATCCAAAAGACGAAGATATGGCTCCTGATGCTCATGACAGTTCTAAAAAGGTCACCACAATGATGACAACAGCAGATATGGCTATGAGAGAAGATCCTGAATATAGGAAAGTTTCAAAAAGATTTCATGAAAATCCTGATCAATTTGCTGATGCTTTCGCAAGAGCTTGGTTTAAATTACTTCACAGAGATATGGGCCCTAAGTCGCGTTATTTAGGTCCAGAAGTTCCAGAAGAAGATTTAATTTGGCAGGATCCTATTCCTCAAGGAAATAAATCTTTTGATATTGATGCTGCAAAAGAGAAAATTGCTAATTCTGGATTATCTATCTCAGAAATGGTCGAAACAGCATGGGCAAGTGCATCTACTTTTAGAGGGACTGATATGAGGGGTGGAGCTAACGGCGCTAGAATTAGATTAGCACCTCAAAGAGATTGGGTTGCTAATAAGCCTGATCAACTTTCAAAAGTATTATCTAAATATCAAGAAATTTCTAATGACACTAATGCATCAATTGCTGACATTATAGTTTTAGGTGGAAATGTAGGAATTGAAAAGGCTACTGGTAAAAAAGTTTCTTTTACTCCTGGAAGAGGAGATGCAACAGAGGCTCAAACTGATGTCGATTCATTTTCAGTTCTTGAACCACTGTCAGACGGTTTTAGAAACTTTTTAAAAGAAGATTATGGTGTTAGTCCTGAAGAAATGTTGTTAGACAAATCACATTTGCTTGGATTAACTGCGCCTGAAATGACTGTTTTGGTTGGTGGTTTAAGATCATTAGGAATAACAACTGATAATAAAGGTGTGTTCAGTAATAATTTAGAAAAATTAGATAATGAATTCTTTACAACCTTACTTGATATGTCGATTAAATGGGAGCCTACAGATCACAATACATTTAAGTATAGTGATAAGGATGGTAAAGTTTATTTGGCATCACGTTATGATCTTGCATTTGGATCTAATTCACAATTAAGAGCATTGTCTGAAGTTTATGCTTCTAGTGATGGTTCTGAAAAAATGGTAAATGATTTTATCATTGCTTGGAATAAAGTAATGAACAACGATAGGTTCGATAATTAATTAAATTTTGGGCGGCAAGTTTTTATTAGCCGCTCACTTAACTAAGATCTTGGATGAATTTCTTTATGGGTTTGAATTAACTCTGACTCATTTATATCTGTATATCTTTGAGTTGTTGATAAACTTACATGACCTAAAAGTTGTTGGATAGCCCTTAAGTCAGCACCTCCAGAAAGTAAATGCGTGGCAAACGAGTGTCTCAAAGAATGAGGTGTTGCAAAATCTGGCAAGCCTAATTCATAACGAATTTTTTCTAATCTTCTTTGAATAATTCTTGGTGATAAAGCCTTTCCTCTTTTGCCTAAAAAGATTAAATCTTGAGGAGATTGTTTGAAAGGACAATGGTTAATATATTCTTTTAAAATAGCAGTTATTTCAGGAAGAATAGGAACATCTCTGTATTTATTACCTTTACCCATAACACGTAACCAATCATCAGTAGGAAGATCTTTAATTTTTAATGATAATGCCTCATTTATTCTCAAGCCAGCACCATACATTAGCAATATCACTGCTTTATCTCGTAAATTAATCCAAAATTCATTATCGTTTTTCATAATTGATTCAATTGCATCAGCAACTAGTTTAGGATCTATAGATTTTGGAAGAGGTTTATTAACACGGGGGCTTTTAAAAATTGAAAAGTCTATTTCTTGGACTTTTTTTTCATCAGATAGATATTTAAAAAAATTTTTAATACTTGAAATTTTTCTAGCTATAGAGCTTTTAGATAATTTTTTAATATTTAGTTCAAAAAGAAATCCTCTAATTGAATCTTGAGTTGGGCTCATAAAATCAAGTTGATTTATTTTACAATATTTTAGATATTCCTTAAGATCTCTACCGTAAGATTGGAATGTATGTTCACTATAATTTTTATTAATTTCTAGATGATGTAACCATTCATTTAAATAATCATTTGTCATGATTTATTCTTTATAAAATAGATTGGCCTGTTTTTTCCCAATCTTTTAAAAAAGCATTTAATCCTTTATCTGTTAAAGGATGATCATACATTGATTGAAGAATTTTTGGAGGAATTGTAGCAACGTGAGCACCTAATTTTGCTGAATCAACTATATCTTGTACACTTCGTATAGAAGCCGCTAAAACTTCAGTTTTAAAGTCATGTAAATCATAAATATCCACAATTTCAGAGATCAGATTGATACCATCTGCCCCTATATCATCCAATCGACCTATAAATGGTGATATATATGTTGCACCTGCTTTTGCAGCTAATATTGCTTGTGCAGCACTAAAGCAAAGAGTGACATTAACTTTAATATTTTCATTTGAAAAATTTTTACATGCTTTTAAGCCATCCACTGTTAGTGGAACTTTTATTACAACATTTGATGCAATTTTGGATAGTTTTTTTCCTTCTAATATCATAGTATCAGCGTCCGTAGCAGTGACTTCTGCGCTTATTGGTCCATCAACAATTTTACAAATTTGTTCAATTGCATCTATAAAATTTAATCCTGATTTTGCTATCAAAGAGGGATTAGTTGTAACTCCATCAATTAAACCAGTTTCATTGAGAGATTTAATTTCATTTATGTCGGCTGAATCAATAAATATTTTCATCATATATCCTAATATTTGTATGTAATAAATTTCATTATATTATGTTATATCATAATTGTTAATGAGAATTTAAAATTACTTATGCAAGATAATAAAAAATTAAAACTTGTTTCAGTGTTATTGTCTGGACCTTTCGATAAGGTATTTAGCTATAAAATTAATATCTCTTCATACGAAGTAGGGAAGATCATAATTGCTCCGTTTAGAAATCAAAAATTGTTAGGAATTATTTTAGATGAAGACCCAGGCTTAATTGATGATGAAAAAGTTAAAGAAGTTGACTGTTCAATAAAACTTCCTTCTCTCTCAAAAATTTATATTGAATTTATAAATTTTTTTGGGAAATGGAATTGTATTAAACGAGGGTTGGTATTAAAGCAAATTTTTAATCCACATGATAAAAATTCAATAAAAAAAGTAGAAGATTTAAAAATCTATGATTTTTATAAAATGCGAGAAATTGAAACGCATTCACAGATTAATCTTAACGATAATCAAAAAAATGTTTCAAAAAAAATTATAAAAAATTTTACTCAAAAAAAATCTACGACTTTTTTACTACACGGCATTGCTGGCTCTGGAAAAACGGAAACTTATTTTGAAGCAATTAACTTTTGTATAAAAAATAAAAAACAAGTTCTTATTTTATTGCCTGAAATTGGATTAACTTCTGAATGGGAAAATAGATTTGTAAAAAGATTTGGAATAGTCCCAGACAAATGGCATTCAGGTATAAAAAAGAGTGTAAAAAAAAGAATATGGGCAAGGACGATTTTGAAAAAAGATCTAATAATTGTTGGTGCAAGGTCCGCTTTGTTTTTACCGTTATCTAATTTAGGGTTAATAATAATTGATGAAGAGCATGATAGTTCTTTTAAGCAAGAAGAAGGTCAAAGATATCATGCAAGAGACATGTCTATATATCTATCTTCAAAAGCAGGTATTCCAGCAATTTTAGCTTCAGCAACACCCTCGATTGAAAGTTTACATAATGTGTTTAATAATAAATATGTTTATCTAAGCCTTCCATCACGGGCTACTGGAGCTCAAATGCCTGTTGTTCAAATAATTGATATGAAAAACAATCGACCACTTTCTGGAAATTGGATTTCTGAACCGATGGTTAATGAATTGAAAAGAAGGTATGAAAACAAAGAACAAGCTATGATATATTTGAATAGGAGAGGATATTCGAATTTAACAATATGTAGGACTTGTGGGCACAGAATGAGTTGTAAAAATTGTAATTCATGGTTGATTGAACACAGAAAAACTAATACGTACCTATGTCACCATTGTGGCTATAAAAAACCATTGTCAGATAAATGTGAAAATTGTAGTTCTTATGATTTGGTATCATGTGGTCCTGGAATCGAAAAGATTAGCGATGAAATAAAAAATATATTTCCAAATTCAATTATAGAGAATTTATCGAGTGATACGTTTTCAAATCTTGAGAATTTCAATTCAATAATAAAAAATATTGTAGATGGAAAAGTAAATTTTATTATTGGAACACAAATTTTAGCCAAAGGATATGATTTTCCAAAATTGAATTATGTTGGAATTATTGATGGAGATATTGGTGTATATGGCGGTGATTTAAGAGCATCCGAAAAATGTTTTCAACTTTTGAAACAAGTTTCTGGAAGAGCTGGAAGACATTTAAAAAATAGAAGAGGTCTAGTACAAATTCAAACTTATAACCCTCAAAATCCAATATTAAAAAGTATCAAAGATATGGATGAAAATAAATTTTATTTAGAAGAAATAAGTTATAGAAAAGATGCTGTAATGCCACCTTTTTCTCGTTTAATCTCAATTATAATTTCATCAAAATCTGAAAACTTGCTTCATGATGTTTGTTATAATTTATTAGAAAAATTTCCTAGATATAATGATGTTAAAATACTTGGCCCTGCTCCAGCACCTTTAAGTTTTTTACGTGGTAGATATAGAAATAGATTCTTAATCAAATCGCCAAAAAATACTTTCACACAAGATATTGTTAAAAATTGGATAGAAAATACTAAAATCCCTAAGCAAATAAGAATAAGTATTGATGTAGATCCATATACTTTCTCATGATGTAAATTTAAAAGAATTTATTGTTTCAAGACGGATGGTTATGCTTGCAATAATATGAATGCTGTGATAGCAATCATTTTATATTTGGATGTTTGATGGAAAATGTAGATAAGAAAAATATTGGGTTACCTAGCAGGTATATAAATGCTTTGTACGAACTTTGTGATGAAGCTAAAAACTTAAAAAAAATAACTCAGGACTTCGAAAAATTTATTAAATTAGTAGAAGATAATAAAGATCTTAATAATTTTTTATTCTCACCTACAGTAGGAAAAACGAATCAAGGTAAATTATTAAATGATATATTGAAAAAAGGTAAAGCTGATAAATTGACTATAAATTTTTGCGGTGTTTTATGCAAAAATGGTCGAGTTAATTTAATCACAAAAATAATGAGAGAGTTTTTAAAGGAAGTTGCAAGAAGAAGGGGCGAAATCGTAGTTGAGGTTTTTTCACCTTACAAACTTGATAAAAAAGAAGAAGATGATTTAAAAGAAATAATACTTAATAAAACAAATGGAAAGAATATTTCACTATTAACACATATTGATAGTAGTTTACTTGGTGGTTTAATAGTCAAATATGGCTCCAAGATGATTGATACTTCGATTAGAACTAAATTGAATAATCTTGAATTAGCAATGAAAGGTGCAAATTAGATGGATATTAAAGCAGCAGAGATTTCTTCGATATTAAAGGATCAAATTAAAAATTTTGGTACAGATGCTGAAGTGACTGAAATAGGTAAGGTTTTGTCGGTAGGTGATGGTATTGCCAGGGTTCATGGATTAGATGAAATCAAAGCAGGAGAGATGGTTGAGTTTGATGGCGGTATTGCTGGAATGGCTTTGAACCTAGAAAAAGACAATGTAGGTATTGTTATTTTTGGAAGCGACAAAGACATAAAAGAAGGGGATACTGTAAAAAGAACTGGTTCTATTGTAGATGTGCCTGCTGGAAAAGGGTTACTTGGTAGAGTTGTTGACGCTTTAGGAAACCCGATTGACGGTAAGGGTGCATTAAAGAATGTCAAAAGAGCAAGAGTTGAAACAAAAGCTCCTGGCATTATGCCTAGACAATCAGTTAACGAACCAATGCAAACTGGTTTAAAAGCAATTGATTCCTTGATACCAATTGGAAGAGGTCAAAGAGAATTAATTATTGGTGACAGACAAACTGGTAAAACAGCAATTGCGATTGATACTTTTTTAAATCAAAAAGCCGTAAATGATGCTGCAGGAAATAACGATAGTAAGAAGCTTTTTTGCATATATGTCGCAGTAGGTCAAAAAAGATCTACAGTAGCACAAATTGTTAAAACTCTTGAAGAAAATGGTGCTCTTGATTATACAATTGTCGTTGCAGCAACCGCATCTGATCCAGCTCCGATGCAATTTTTGGCTCCTTATTCGGCTGCCACGATGGGAGAATATTTCCGTGATAATGGTATGCATGCTGTTATAGTATACGATGACCTATCCAAACAAGCTGTAGCATACAGACAAATGTCATTATTATTGAGAAGACCGCCTGGAAGAGAAGCATATCCTGGCGATGTTTTTTATCTTCATTCAAGATTATTAGAAAGAGCAGCTAAATTAAATTCAGATAATGGATCTGGTTCATTGACAGCTTTGCCTGTAATTGAAACACAAGGTGGAGACGTGTCTGCTTTTATTCCAACAAATGTTATATCAATAACTGATGGACAAATTTTCTTAGAGACCGAATTGTTTTATAAAGGTATTAGACCAGCTGTTAATGTAGGATTATCTGTTTCAAGGGTGGGTTCTTCAGCTCAAATTAAAGCAATGAAACAAGTTGCAGGAACAATTAAACTTGATCTTGCTCAATATAGAGAGATGGCTGCTTTTGCTCAATTTGCATCTGATTTAGATGCTTCTACCAGACAATTGCTTGCAAGAGGTGAAAGACTTACTGAGTTATTAAAACAACCACAATATTCACCACTTTCTGTAGAAGAACAAGTGTGTGTTATATATTCAGGTGTTAAAGGATATTTAGATAAGATAAGTATAAATCAAATTGGAGATTTTGAAAAAGCTCTCTTGCAAACACTTAATTCAAAAGGCTCTTCAATAATTACTTCAATCACTAAAGATAAAGCGCTTACTGAGAAATCTGAAAAAGACCTTCAAAAAATTATTGAAGATCTATTGAGTAGTTTTGAGTAAAGGATTTTAGATGCCATCCCTTAAAGATCTTAAAAATAGAATTGGATCTGTAAAATCTACGCAGAAGATAACATCTGCAATGAAAATGGTCGCAGCTGCGAAGCTTAGAAAAGCCCAAGAACAAGCAATTGCATCAAGACCTTACTGCTCAAATATGGAAAAAATTGTTAGTAGTTTAGCGATCAAATTAATTGATAATGCACCAGAATTGTTAAAGGGAAAAAAAGAAATAAAAAAACAACTACTTGTTGTTTTCTCTGCTGATCGAGGATTATGTGGAGGGTTTAATGGCTCAATATCTAGAGCAGTAAAATTAGAAGTTAAAAAATCTAAAGATCTTGGAATTGAAACTAAATTATTATTTGTGGGCAGAAAATCTGCAGATACGCTTAAAAAAGATTTTCAACAACATATTGTTGAGATAGTAACAGGAAATTCTACAAATCCTATTTATAGTGATGCATTATCAATCTCTTCAAAAATTGTAAATCTATATCAAAGGGATGAATTTGGCTCATGTAAAATAATATTTAATAAATTTGTTTCAGCTATCACTCAAGAGGTTACGCTGAAAAGCTTAATTCCTATTGAAACAAATAATGAAGATGCTTCTAATAACAATCAAGTAAGTTCAGTATATGAATATGAACCTTCTGAGGAAGTCATACTTGAAGAATTGTTAAATAAGAATATAGCAACACAATTATTTAGTGCTCAGATGGAAAGCACAGCAAGTGAACTTGCTGCTAGGATGACTGCTATGGATAATGCTACAAGAAATGCAGGTGACCTTATAGATAGGTTAACCTTACAATACAACAGAACAAGACAAGCTTTTATCACAAAAGAATTGATTGAAATAATATCTGGAGCTGAAGCTCTTTAAATTTAAACTGGAGAAAATAATGGCAAAAAATACACCAAATATTACAGGAAAAATAAGTCAAGTTATTGGCGCCGTAGTTGATGTTGAATTCAATGGTGATCTTCCACCAATATTAAACGCTTTAGAGATTGATAATGAAGGTAACAAATTAATATTAGAAGTTGCTCAACATTTAGGTGAAAATGAAGTTAGAACAATCGCTATGGATACAACTGATGGTTTAGTTAGGGGTATGGAGGTTAAAGACACTGGAGCTCCTATTACTGTACCAGTTGGTCCTGAAACACTTGGAAGAATTCTTAATGTAATTGGAGAGCCTGTTGATGATGGTAAACCAGTTAAATCCAAACAAACATTACCTATTCATAGAGATGCACCTGAATATATAGATCAATCTACTGAAGCAGAAATTTTAGAAACTGGAATAAAGGTTGTTGATCTTTTAGCACCTTATGCAAAAGGTGGTAAAATTGGTTTATTTGGTGGTGCAGGTGTAGGTAAAACTGTTTTAATTATGGAATTAATTAATAATGTGGCAAAGGCTCATGGAGGTTACTCTGTGTTTGCCGGTGTTGGAGAGAGAACAAGAGAAGGTAATGATTTGTATCATGAAATGGTAGAGTCCGGTGTTATTACTCCTAATAAAGAAGGGTCTAAGGCAGCCTTAGTCTATGGTCAGATGAATGAGCCTCCTGGAGCTAGAGCTAGGGTTGCTCTAACGGGTTTAACACTTGCAGAGTATTTTAGAGATCAAGAAGGTCAAGATGTACTCTTCTTTGTAGATAATATATTTAGATTTACTCAAGCCGGTTCTGAAGTGTCAGCTTTGCTTGGAAGAATTCCATCAGCTGTTGGTTATCAGCCAACCTTAGCAACAGATATGGGTGCTTTGCAAGAAAGAATTACTACGACCAATAAAGGTTCAATTACGTCAGTTCAAGCTATTTATGTGCCAGCAGATGATTTGACTGACCCAGCACCTGCTACTTCTTTTGCTCACTTAGACGCTACTACTGTATTATCAAGACAGATTGCAGAATTAGGTATTTATCCTGCTGTTGATCCTTTGGATTCAACCTCAAGAATGCTTGACCCAAGAATAGTCGGAGAAAATCACTATAATGTTGCAAGAAGGGTGCAAGAAGTACTTCAGCAGTATAAGTCCTTACAAGATATTATCGCTATTCTTGGAATGGATGAATTATCAGAAGAAGATAAATTAGTTGTTGCTAGAGCTAGAAAGATTCAAAGATTTTTATCACAACCTTTTCATGTTGCTGAAGTATTCACAGGTTCACCAGGAAAATTAGTTAGTCTTGAAGATACTATTAAAGGTTTTCAAGGTATTGTTGAAGGTAAGTATGACGATTTACCTGAAGCAGCGTTTTATTTGGTTGGAACTATCGAAGAAGCTGTTGAAAAGTCAAAAAAACTTGCTAAGGATGCAGCTTAATAAAGAAAAATATTTGATATGAACGAGCTAATAAAAATTGAAATAGTCACTCCACTCGAGCTTCTTAAATCTAAAGAAACTAAAATGTCTGTTTTACCTGGTTCAGAAGGGGAACTTGGTATCATGAGTAGGCATACACCACTTATGACTCTATTAAATAGAGGTATAATAAAATTATTTGATGAAAATAACTCAGTAACTGACCAAATTGCTGTTGATGGAGGGGTTGCAGATATTTCAGAAGAAGGAATAACTGTCTTAAGTGAAAGAGCAGAGGTTTTAGGTTCAAACGCTTCGAATAAACAAATAATTAGTGAAAAAATTAATGCTCTAGATATTAAACTTAAAAAGCCTGAATTTCAAGAAGATGAAACATTGAAGAATGAAATAGATTTTTTAAATTTTGTTCTTGAGAAATCTAATTAATAAAATCACTTATAATGGGCAAGAAAACGTGATTAATTTTTTCATAAACATCTTTTTTAAAATAGATTGCTTTATTTGTAAGCTCTAAAGGGTTTGTCCATTGCCATTCAACAAATTCTGGATGCGATGTATGAATATTAATTTCATTATCCTGGCCATTAAAATTAAATAAAACCCACTTTTGACTTTGCCCTCTGAATTGACCCTGCCAAAGCTTATCTGCTAAGTTATGAGGTACGTCGTAATTTATCCAATCTGGATATTCTGCTATATAATCTACAGAAGTTATACTTGTTTCTTCCATTAATTCTCTATAACCAGCTTCGACTACTGTTTCTCCTTCATCAATGCCTCCTTGAGGTAATTGCCATGCATTATTAGGGTTATCTACTCTTTTTCCAGAAAAAACTAGTCCATTATTATTGAATACCATTATTCCGACACATGGCCGATAAGGTCTTTCGTCATATGGTTTAAAATGAGCCATAGATAATTTATCCAATTTTATTTTTATGAGGATTTTGACTAACTAATTTTTTTTTATTTAAGGAATTTTTTTTTCCATATAATTTAATTCCTCTAATTAAATCATAAGCTCTAGAAATTTGATTATCCTCTAGTAGCTTTTCAATCTGGGTTAAACTATCAGAATCATCTTTATTAGAATTATCTTTTTCTTTTTTATCTAAAGCTCCTCTCAAATTTTCTTCTCTAACAGATGTTTTTTCTTTTTTCTTCTTGGTAATTCCTGCTTCAACAACAATATCTGGCTCAATGCCTTTTGCTTGAATGGAAATACCACTAGGAGTGTAATATCTAGAAGTTGTAAGTCTTATTGCACCACTATTTGAAATAGGGATAACAGATTGAACAGAGCCCTTACCAAAACTTCTTGTTCCCAAAACAATTGCTCTTCCATGATCTTTTAATGCTCCTGCAACTATTTCACTAGCCGAAGCTGACCCATTATTGATCAAAATTACTAAGGGATAGTTTTCAAGAATATCTCCAGGTTTAGCAAAAGTTCTTTCAATATCGCTTTTACCCCTTCCTTTAGTAGAAACTATCTCACCATTGTTCAAAAAAGCATCAGTTACTGAGATAGATTGATTTAACAATCCTCCTGGATTATTCCTTAAATCTAAAATTAAGCCTTCAAGTTTATCGCCTAATTTATCCTTAATTGTCTTAATGTTAGATACCATGCTTGATGTAGTTGTTTGAGAAAAAGTAGTTAATCTCACGTAACCAACATTGTTGATAATCTCATATCTAACTGACCTGATTTTTATTTTATCTCTTATTATTTCTAAATCAAAAGGGTCTTCATCTTTTCTAAGAACTGTAATTTTAACTTTAGTCCCTATAGGACCTCTTAATTTTTCTACAGCCTCGTTTAGTGGTAATCCACGAATAGACTCTCCCTCTACACCAATGATCAGATCGCCTGGCTTTATTCCTGCTTTAAAAGCAGGGGTGTCGTCAATTGGTGAAACTACTTTTACGATACCATTTTCAAGTGTTATTTCTATACCTAAACCACCAAATGAACCCTTAGTTTTAACCCGCATTTCTGAGTAATCATCTGCTGAAAGATAAGCAGAATGTGGATCTAAAGACTGAAGCATTCCCGAAATAGCAGCTTCAATTAATTTTTTATCAGAGACTTCTTCGACATATTGTTCTTTAACTCTTTCAAAAATATCACCAAATAAACTTAATTGTTTATAAGTTTCTTTCTTATTATTTTGTGCATTTAGGAAATGGTTTGGCGTAAAG
>CACNQW010000024.1 GCA_902622745.1 uncultured SAR116 cluster alpha proteobacterium | reverse complement strand
TAGGATTTTCTCTAATTACTATTAGTTATGGATTATATGGGTTTGGGTATGTTGCATTTGGCACCTTTATATCAACAATGTCAAGATTGACACCAGGATTAGAAAAAACTGAGCCCTACGTATGGTTTGTAGTAGGAGTTACAGGAATACCTTCGGTATTTTTTTGGAATTGGTTTGGTAGTAAAATTGGAAATGATATTGGACTTTTTTTAGCGAATTTAATATTGGGATTAGGAGTTTTATTCTCTGTATTAATTAATAATGAATTTGGAATTTTTATTTCCTGTATATTATTTGGTTTATCATTTGTACCTATAACTTCAATGTGTCTTTTAGAGGGTCAGGAAAGGTTCTCTGGATCATTTATAGTTTCAACTGCAATATTGACATTCTCTTTCAGTATTGGACAAATGATAGGACCTTATCTTAGTGGACTTTTAACTGATTATTATAATTCATTCTTTTTTTCAATGATAATTTCTGGCATTGTTCTAATTTTTGGATCTTTGCTAATGATAAACCCAAAGAGGTTTTTAAATATATAATTTTAAAAATTGTTCACCCATTTTTGATACAGGCTCAGTTAATAATCCAACTTGGTTTGCGTCTTTTCCTGCATTGTTGCCGTCTTTAGATCTTTTAAATACACCTTGTAAAATTCCAGCAAATCTAAAGCAGTTAAAGGCTAAAAGAAAATTCCAGCTCTTCCCGATATCATATCCTAATGCATCAGCATAAAGTTGTAACAACTCTTTTTCCTTTGGTATTCCTTCTGTAATACTATTATCTCTAATTTGACCTAAACCTGGAATTAGCCAATCTGTTTCAAATCTAAGCATTAAGCACCAATATGACAAATCTATAAAAGGTGGTGCCAATGTTGATAATTCCCAATCTAATAAAGATGCTATATCTAAATTCTTTGAAAAAATCATATTATCTATTCTAAAATCGCCATGGGTTAAAACAGGATTAAATTTCTCATATATATCTGGAATATTTGATCCTAAATTCTCAATTAAAAACTCCATAGCTTCTATTTTTTGTGTTTCAGATGCTCTATATTGTTTTATCCATAGATCAATTTGTCGAAATAAATAATCTGATTTTTTACCATAATCCTCTAAATTATATTTTTTCAGGTCTAACTTAGCTAAATTTACTAGTACTTCTGATTTTTTTTTGTAAATTTTATTTTTCTCATCTTTACTATAATTTTCCAAGATTGGTTTTTTTTCTTTTATACCATCAATAAAATCCATCAAAAAAAACTCGGAACCAATTATCTTATTTTCATCACAATAAATAATCATATTTGGAACCGGTATTTTAGTTTCTCTAAGAGCACTCATTATTCTATATTCTCTATCTATTCTATGAGCTCCTCTTAATAAATTACCCATAGGCTTTGATCTAAGTACTATTTTTTTATTATCACAATGTAATAAATAAGTTGGATTTGATTGGCCTACATCAAATTTTTCTATTTTATTTAAATTACCTAGACGAGGTAATTTTTTTTCTAACCATATTTTTAAATTATTATTATTTTTTATCATTAATTTCATATATATATTTAAATTATGGATATTAAAACAATTTTAATTACAGGTGCATCTAAAGGTATTGGAGCTTCTTTTTCAAACTTTCTTGCAAGTGAAGGTTATAGGATCATTGGCATTGCAAGAAACAAAGATCAATTAATTAAAACATTTAATTCTCTACCGAACCAAAATTTAAATCATGATATTTTACCAATTGATATTACCAATTTTAATCTTGTTAAAGAAAAGTTATCTCATATAAATTTATATTGCTTAATCAATAATGCAGGAATTGCTCAATCTAATCTTCTCCATGAAGCATCACTAGATGAGATTAATCAAATTATGAATATTAATCTAATTTCTGCGCTAAATATTAGTAATACAATTATACCGAAAATGATTCTAAATAAAATTGGTCGTATAATTAACATTTCCTCTATTCTTGGTTTAAATCCCTTAAAGTTTGTTGGCGCTTATTCAATGTCAAAAGCCGCTTTAATCCAAATGACTAAATCTCAATCGATTGAATTAGCCAAATATAACATACTTGTAAATGCAATTTGCCCTGGATATATCATTACTGATTTAAACAGATCTTTTTTGGAAAGTGAAAAATCTTCTAAATTAAAATCTAAAATACCTTTAGATAGATTTGCATCTTGTGATGAATTATTACCTTCTCTAAAAATGCTTGTAGATCTTAATAATAGTTATATGACTGGTTCTGTCATCACAATAGATGGTGGCATGAATTCTACACTTTAAAAAAATACTCCTTTAAACTTTGTACTTGATCATCAACTTTTCCAGGTAGTAATTCATCGATATTTTTTTTTCTATTTACCCATACTGTTTGAAAACCAAAATTTGATGCTCCATGAATATCCCAACAATTGCTTGAAAAAAAAAAACAATTTTTTTTATTTATATTAAATTTATCTATTACTAAGTTATAAACATCTCTGTGAGGTTTAAATTTTTTACATTCATCTACTGATATTACTTCACTAATTAATTCATCAAATTTTGAATTTTTAACTGCTGAATTTAACATATCATAACTACCATTAGATAATATTGCTGTTTTAATTTTATTTTTTTTTATCTTTTTTAAAACCTCTTCAACTTCTTCAAAAGCACCTATTTTAAAATAGAGATCAAGTAATTCATTTTTTATTTTGACTGAGTTCATTGACAATGAATTCATGGCATATTCAAGACTATCCTTGGTGATTTTCCAGAATGAATCATATTCATTCATTGAGTTATGTAACCAACTATATTCTAATTGTTTTTGTCTCCATATACTTGATAGTTTCTCCCAATTATCACCTAATTGGATTGCCATTTCTTTACATGCATGATCTACATCAAATAATGTTCCATAAGCATCAAATACATAAATTTTTTCATTCTCCATACACATCTCCTAAATATTCATAATAGCTTTTTTTACTGTTGTTTAATTTTTTCCATGCCTCAAAATTTTTATTTAATATTAGTCTTTCTGCAAAATGCCTTGATATTTTATTGTTCCTGTCTTTTATTCCTTTTATTAAATATTTTTTATATGCGAGTTTAATTTTATGTTTAAATCCCCTTTTCATAGTCAAACTATTTTTTCTTAGATTTAATTTATAATAAGCTTTTTTAATAATTTTAATTTTTTTTTCTGATAAATGTTCTGTTAAATTATAGATGTCTTGACTTGGAAAGTGTTTATATTCCTTAAATTGACTTCTCTGCATAAAGGGATGAAAACTACATGGATATTTTATTAGTTCTTTAATATCCATATATTTTTTTTTACTTGTATATTCAGTTATTAATTTATCTTTATTGAAAATTTTTGTTACTGATATTAACAACTTTTCTCTTTTTATTTCCTGTAACATTTCGTATACATAATTCTCTGAATATTCGTCATCAGCATCTAAAAAACATATATATTTTCCTGTTGATTTTTTAAATCCTATATTTCTTGCATTCCCTGGACCGCTTCCAATTCTCTTTGTACTTACACTTTTAGTATTTATTATTTCATTATTTAATATACTTCTATACTTCTCATAATTTTTATTATCATCAATCGACAGAATTAATTCTATTTTTGGTATCTTATTTTTGAACTTTTGATTATTTATTGATTCTAAAGTTTTTTTAATTGTATATTTCGCCTTATAAACTGGTATTATAATAGATACATCAAACATTTTATGATTAATTTAAAACTAAAACCTGATTTAGTACAATCCTTAGATAGATTAAATTTTTATTCTTTTTCACTTTTATCTAATGAAAATCTTAATAATGATGAGAAATTATCTCTTTTTTCTAAAGCTAATACATTTATTACTTCTTTATTGAACAACTCTAAAATCAATTTTACAGAAAACAAATCAGCACTTCACTTTGTCCCAAGATTTTATAGTGACCGTGATATGTCATCTAAATATCCAAACATTTTTAGTGATTTAGACACTATGTTTAAAACCGCTAATTATATAAATTCTTCTAAGTATTCAAATATAACTGATATAATTCATCTTGGCTCTGGTGGATCTAACCTTGGTCCTAAACTAATTTATAATTCTTTTTCACATTTATCAAATGGCCCTAATGTTCATTTTATCTCTAATTTAGACCCTTTATCTTTAAATAAAAAGATATTAAAATTAAACCCCAATAACACACTTATTATTTGTGTTTCGAAGTCTTTTAGTACTTATGAAACTCAAGAAAATTTAAAAAAAATAAGGGCTTGGTTTCTAAAGTCTAGATCTGAAGAATTATTTTATAATAATTTATTTTTTATTACCTCTTTTCCTGAAAAGGCAATTAAATATGGTTTATCCTCTTCAAATATTATTAAATTAGACACATCAATTGGCGGTCGTTTTTCTATATGGTCTTCTTCAAACTTAGTAAGTGCCATTATATTCGGTAAAGAATTTTTTACCAATTTTCTTAGTGGTGGTAAAAGTATTGATGACCTTGTAGTTAATAATTTAGAAAAATCTCTACCCTATATTTTATCTCTTAAAAGCTTTTATTTTCGTAAATACCATTCTATTTACAATCATATTGTAATTCCATATTCGGACCAACTTTCTTTACTACCCTCTTATTTGCAGCAACTTGTTATGGAAAGTAACGGAAAATCTGTTAATTCTTTTAATGAAAATATTTCAAATTCACCTTGTTCATTTATTTTTGGTGAAGTTGGTACAGATGCACAGCACAGTTTTTTTCAAGCCTTACACCAGTCAACTTTATCTTTCACTGGAGATTTAATTTGTTTTTCTAACAACTTAAATTCTGAATTTTGTATTTTTGATGACTATGACAAAAATAATTCAAAAGATTTACAAAATTTTGCTATATCCCAGTATCTTGCCTTTAAAAATGGATCTGATAAAACTATTGAAAGTGTTCACAAACAAGTTAAAGGAAACAAGCCTGTTGACCTTTTTATTTTTAATAATTTAAACGAATATACACTTGGACAATTGCTTTGCATTTATGAATATAAAACTCTTTTTGAAGCTTCTTTTTCTGATATAAATCCTTTTGATCAATATGGTGTTGAGTTAGGAAAGCAAATATTTAAAAATCTTTAACAAATTATTTAGGATGTTTCCTAAATATATCACTCAAAATTATGCCATTTGCGACTGATAGATTTAAACTTTCATTATTTTTGGTTTTGATAAAAATAAGTTTATTGCAAAGGCTTTTTATTTCTTCACTTATTCCATTTTTTTCATTGCCTAAAACTAAACATAAAGGAAATTTCCAATTCTCATTTAAATAATTGTTTTCACTTCTCAGATCAGTTCCATATAATTTGATTGAATTTTTATTAACCCAATTTTTAAAATTTATAAAATTCGTATTAATTATTTTAAGATTAAATAATGATGCCATACTAGATCTAACAGCTTCCTTTTTAAATTGATTAACTGTATCTCCTATTAAGATAAGATTATTAATTCCAAAAGCGTTTATTGTTCTTAAAATATTTCCCAAATTACCAGGATCTGCTATACATTCAATAGCAACATGCACATCATTAACATTTAAATCACTAAATAAAAATTTCTTTTTTTTTACCTTAAATATAATATTTTGTGCATTATTATTATTAGATAATTTTGATAGTATTTTCTTGTCTACACTAATAACTTTAACATTTTTTAATATGCAATCATTAATAATTTTGGTTATTTCTGTGCTGAAACTGATTTTAGAATTTATCACTAATGTTTGTATTTCCCATTTATTTTCAAATGCTGATTTTAAAAAAAAATTACCCTCGCAAATAAATGATTTTATTTCCTTTTGATTATTACTACGTATTATTTTAGTTAAATCTTTAATGATAGGGTTCTGTAAACTTGTAATATTTAGGATTTTTCCTAACAAATTATTACCTCAATTACTTATTTTTTTTAGCTTCTAATTTTATTCTATCTATCATTGAAGATAGTCCATTTTTTCTAGTTACAGATAAGTGTTGATCTAAACCAATTGTTTTTAAAAAATCAAGATCTGTACTCAATATATCTGATGGACTTTTATTATTGAAAACTTTTAATATTAACGCTATTAAACCTTTAACAATAAAAGCATCGCTATTTGCTTTAAATGAAAGAGTTTTATCTTTATTTAATTTAGAAACAAAATAAACCGTGGATTGACATCCCTTTAATCTATAATTGTCATTCATATACATATCATCTAGTTCAGGAAGAGATTTACCCATGTCAATTATCATTTGATATTTATCTTCCCAAGATTCCAAAAATTCAAAATCCTTGATTATTTCATCTACTTCACTCAAAATCAGACCTCTAATTGTTAATAACTATTATGAAGTAATTATGTTAATTTAAAAATCAATAACTTCATATTAATTAAAGATGTTGAATAATTTTGATTGATTTTAGAAAAAAAAACATTTTTGAATTAAATGTTCAAAAGACTTTTTTGTTTTTACTAGCAATATTTATAATCAAAATTATATCGATTTTAAATTCTCCTCTAAGTCTTTCAGTTGATGAAGCACAATATTGGGATTGGTCAAATAATTTAGATCTTGGGTATTTTTCTAAACCACCTTTCATAGCTTGGTTAATAGCTTCTACAACTTATTTTTTTGGAATTGCAGAATGGTCTATTAGGCTTTCAGCCCCAATCTTTCATTTCTTTATAGCAGTTATAATCTGGTTTATTTCCAAAAATGTTTATAATGTTAAAGTTGCAAACTTTATTACATTAATATGGGCAACATTGCCTTTAACTAATTTTGGAAGCCTTATAATATCAACTGATACACCTTTATTACTATTTTGGTGTATGAGTTTATTTACTCTTCTTAAAACACTAGAAAGTAATAAAATTATTTGGCCAATTTTACTTGGAATGTCAATTGGGTTAGCGTTCTTAACAAAATATGCCGCTTTATATTTTGTTATAATTTTAATTTGTTTAATAATCTTCAATCAAAGATTTAAAAAAAATATATTTAAATTTGTTCTAACAATTTGTGTTTTTTTACTTGTATGTGCTCCAAATCTCTATTGGAATTATGTAAATGATCTCTCTACATTTAGTCACACAGCGTACAATGCAAATTTAGAAACAGTCTCTTTAAACTATTTTGAACCTATAAAATTTATAGGATCACAATTAGTAATTTCTGGCCCATTCATTTTAATCGCTTATCTATTCAAAATAATAAAAATTAAATCATATAATAAAAATGAGTTATTATTAATTTGTTTTTCATTGCCCATTTTAATTTTAATTATAATTCAAGCTTTTCTGAAAACGTCTAACGCTAACTGGGCTGCGACAGCATTTCCTGGGATAATAATTTTGATTGGGAGTTTTATTTATAACCAAAAAAATAAATTTATTTTGGTAGGAATTAAATTAAATTTACTTATAAATATTGGAATATTTGCTCTTTTAATAAAAATATTTATTACTGGAAACTTAAGTCCTATTTATTTACAAAGTGATCCATTAAGAAAGTTAAAAGGCTATTCTGAACAAAGTAAAACAATTAAATTATATTTAGATTCTGAAAAACCAAGTGCTTTAATTTTTTCTAGAAGAAATGATATAACAAAATTTTCTTATCAACTTAAACTTTTTGAAAATAAAGAAATTAAGAGATATTATTTAACCTTAAGAAAAAAACCAATAAATCATTACGAATATAATTATAACTTTAAAGATCATTCACTAAAAAAGAATGACGTTGTCCTAATAATTAGCAGTTTAAATGGTGTAGATAGACAATATTTAAAATATTTTGATAAATTTGAAACTATAGGAAAAACAATTTTCAAAGAAACAGAAAATTCTGTGAGAAGTTATTATATCATTAGAGCAAACATAAAGTAATTAATCTTTATTTGATTTAATGTAGTTTTCAAAAATATTTAAAGTTTCTGCGCTTACGTGATGCTCAATACCTTCAGCGTCCATTTTAGCGGTTTCAATGTCAACACCAATAGAGATAAGAAAATTGTAAACAATATCATGTCTTTTTTTGCAATACTTAGCTAGTGCTTTACCTTTTTCTGTTAAAAAAATTGACCTGTAAGGTTTACTTTCAACATAACCATCTCTTACTAATCTTCTAATAACACTATTAACTGTTGGACTTGTTACACCAAAATTTTTTGCTAGATCAACAACTCTTGCTTCTCCATTTTCATTGATTAGCTCAGCAATCATTTCTGTGTAATCCTCAGCAATTTCAGTATTTCTTGCATTACGAATTTGAAAAAAACGATCAGAACTTGTTGAATTTTTAAATTTCATAATAGTTTTTTAATGTTAATCTAAAAATTGATATTATGATATTACAATACATTAAATCAAAATAATAGGAAAGTTATGAAACATGAAACTAATTCAGATCAAAAGCTTATAAATATACAATCAAAAGTTTTTGAAAAATTAATATTTCATTTGCAAAATAGAACAGATGTACAAAATATAGACTTAATGAATCTGTCTGGATTTTGTAGAAACTGTCTTTCAAAATGGTATTCTGAAGCCGCCAAAGATGAAGGTCTTGAAATTGATTACGAGACTTCAAGAGAAAAAATTTATGGAATGTCCTATCAAAATTGGAAAAATAAATTTCAGAAAGAAGCTTCTCAAGATCAAATGAATAAATTTAACAAAAAGTAAATAAATAGATTGGCCAGTATAAATACAAACCATTTTGGCGATAGATTATTTGAAACTATCAGAAAAAAAGGAAATTTTTTATGTTTAGGTATTGATCCTCATTTAAATTTAATACCTAAAGTATTTCAAAAAAAGATAAAATTGACTAATGACATTTACTCTAAAAATAATATTAAAATAGTAGAAAGTTTCTGTATAAAGCTAATTGAAACAATTGCTGATTTAGTACCTGCAATAAAATTTCAAATTGCTTTTTTTGAGCAACTTGGTCCAGAGGGTTTTAAATTACTTTCAAAGTTATGCTATTTAATAAAGGAAAAACATATTATTTGTATTATAGATTGTAAAAGAGGTGATATTGGCTCCACAAATAATGCTTACGCAAATACATTTTTTTCTAAATCATCTCCATATCCATGTGATGCTATAACAATAAACCCTTGGCTAGGGATTGAAACATTAAATGCTTTTGAACGATATATTCCAAAATTTGGTTTATTTATTTTAGTACACACAAGTAATCCTGGTGCAAAAGACTTACAAGAACAAACAACTATAGAAAACAAAAAATTGTATGAAATTCTTATAGATAAATTAAATCCAAAAATTAGTAAAAATGTTGGAAAGCATAATTTATCTTCCATTGGAATTGTTACTGGTGCCACCTACCCAAAAGAACTAGAACATATTAGAAAAAAACTTCCTTATGCTCCCTTTTTAATACCTGGATTTGGAAAACAAGGAGGCTCTATAGAAGATGCTAGACGTGGACTACTTCCTGATAAAAAATATAAGAACAAATTTAATTCAGGTATAATTAATTCTTCAAGAGATTTATGCTTTCCAATTTCTGCAAATAATTGTAATGATATTAAATCTTGGAAAAAAGAAATATATAAAAATTTAGAAGAAAATATCTCAAACCTACATTTATAAATATGAAATATAAAAAAGAAAAATTTAAATATTTAGGAAAACAAAATAATCTTTTGTCACATCCTGATAATTCTGTTTTAGATAAACATCCTAATCCACATTTAAATACCAAATATTGCATTCGTTTCACATGTCCAGAATTCACATCAATTTGCCCAGTGACTTCTCAACCTGATTTTGCAAAAATAATAATTGACTATATTCCAAATAAATTCATTGTAGAGAGTAAATCATTAAAGTTATACTTAACTGGATATAGAAATCATGGTGCTTTTCATGAAGACTGTACAATTTCAATTGCAAAGGATCTAAATAACTTACTAAAACCTAATTGGTTAAGAATAGCAGGAATTTGGTATCCAAGAGGCGGAATACCAATTGATATTTTTTGGCAAACAAAAAATATACCAAAAGACTGTTTGGTACCAGAATTAAACTTTAGCCCATATAGAGGTCGTGATTAAAATGAAACAAAATGAAATAAATTGGAAATTAATATTAATCACATGTTCAATTATAGTTTGTGTAATAATGGGAGTAAGAAATTGTTTTGGATTATTTTTAGAACCAATTAGCCTTTATAGTAATTCTGGAGCCGAACCATTTTCTTTTGGAATGAGTATCCAAGCAATAATTTGGGGTATAAGTGCTTTCTTTCTTGGAATGGTAATTGATAGGTTTGGTCCTCAAAAAGCATTAGCTTTTGGTATTTTTTGTTACGCTTTAGGTGTTTATATTTTAAGCAACCCCTCTAGTGATTTTATAATTTTCAATTTTGGCTTTATGACTGGTATAGGACTTGGAGCTGGTGGAATGTCAACAATAGTTGCAATTATAGGTAAAACAGCGCCACCTGAAAAAAAATCAATGGCAATGGGAATTGCCGCGGCGTCCGCCTCGTTTGGTCAATTTATATTTATAGCACCCACCTTATTTTCAATCAAAACTTTTGGATGGCAAACCACAATTGTTTTTCTTTCTTTAATTACGGCTTCATTAATTTTTCTCATACCTTTATTAAAAGAAAATAAGACTATTAAAAATGAAAAGCCTCAAGATAAATCATTTGACTTTAAGGATGTCATAAAATTCTCTTTTTCCAATAAAAACTATGTATTGCTCATTTTAGGTTTTTTTACGTGTGGGTTTCATGTGACATTTATTGGTCTTCATCTACCAAATGATTTAATTTCTAAAGGAATTTCAATTGATATAGCAGGTTGGTCACTTGCTATTATAGGTTTATTTAATATCGTTGGTACTTTGTTTTTTGGCTGGCTTGGTGATAGAGTTTTAAAGAAAAACTCTCTAGCGTATATTTATTTAGGTAGATCAATAGTTATAACTTTATTTATTATACTACCTCCATCTCCTATTTTAGCTTTAGTATTTGGAGCATCTATAGGCCTATTATGGCTAGCAACAGTACCATTAACAAATGGAATGGTTTTTACATTTATGGGTCCTAAATATTTAGCAACACTTGGAGGAATTGTTTTTATATCACACCAAATAGGAGGTTTGTTTGGTGCTTGGTCTGGTGGTAAAATATTTGATATTTATGGGAACTATGATAATGCTTGGTGGATAAGTGTCATTCTTGGGATTATTGCTTTTTTATTTCATATATTTATCAAAGAAAAATCTTTCAATTATAATCCAGATGCAAATTTGGCAAAGGCTTAATTAAATTTTTAAATTTCTGTAAAAATCTAAACTTTCTGGATTTGCCAATGCCGAAACATTTTTAATTTCTTTACCGTTAACTAAATCTCTAACAGCCAACTCAACAATTTTTCCTGATTTTGTTTTTGGAATTTCAGGAGTTTGGATAACAATAGAGGGAACGTGCCTAGGTGAAGCACCAGTTCTTAATTGATCTTTAATTATTTTAATTAATTCTCCTGAGAGTTGAATATTTTCCCTTAATACAACAAATAAAATTAACCTCGTATCGTTTTTCCAATTTTGACCAATCACTAAACTTTCGATAACTTCATCAATTTTTTCAACTTGTCTATATATTTCTGCGGTGCCTATACGAATACCTCCTGGATTTAGAGTGGCATCTGATCTTCCAAAAATAATAAACCCATAGTTTTCAGTTTTTAAGATATAATCACCATGATGCCAAACATTTTTATATTTATCAAAATATGCATTATGATATTTCTCTCCATTATCTCTCCAAAATTCAATAGGCATTGTTGGAAAACTTTTGATACATACAAGTTCACCTTGTTTGTTATTTATTGAATTTCCATCATCATCAAAAACATGAACGTCCATTCCTAAAATAGGACCTTGTATTTCCCCTCGGTAAACTGGTGAAATTGGATTTCCTCCCACAAAACAACCTACAATATCAGTTCCTCCAGACAAGCTAGCCAAATGTACATCTTTTTTTATATTATTATAAACGTAGTCAAAAGATTCATGAACTAAGGGAGATCCGGTAGATCCAATAGTCTCTAAATTTTCTAATTTAAATTTTTCAGAAATATTATTTTTAAATTTTGACAATGCATCTATATATTTTGCAGATGTCCCAAAAAAATTAAACTTTTCCTCTTCTGCGTAAGTCCATAAAATATCTGAATTAGGATAAAAAGGGGAGCCATCATATAAACAAATTGTGGAATTTAGCATTAAAGAAGAGACCAACCAATTCCACATCATCCAACCACAAGTTGTAAAATAAAAAAATTTTTTCCTTTCTATAGCATTTGAATGAAGACCAACCTCCACCAAATGTTTTAATAAAACACCACCTGCTGAATGGACAATACATTTAGGTTTGCCAGTTGTTCCACTGGAAAACATAATATATAAAGGATGATCAAATTTTAATTTTACAAAATCTAATCTGTCTGATTTAAAATTATCTAATAAATCTTGATAAAGTATAGATTTGTCAGAAGAAAAAATCTCAGTAGAATTTAATAAAGGTACTAAAACTACGTCTTCAACACTTCTTAATGAACTCACAACTTTTTCAACTTTTTCGGTAATATTAATCTCTTTACCATTAAAATTATACCCATCTGTAGTTACTAAAATTTTAGGCTCAATTTGCCCAAATCTATCTAAAACTCCTTCTACCCCAAAATCAGGTGAAGCTGATGAAAATACAGCACCTATTGAAGAACTCGCTAACATTACTATTATTGTTTCAGGAACGTTAGGTAAATAAGCCGCAACTCTGTCACCCTTTTTAATGCCCTTTTTCTTAAAATAATTAGCTACTGCAGCAACTTGATTTTTTAGTTGATACCAACTTAATTTTTTCTTTATTTTATCTTCTGACCAAAAAGTGATCGCTATATCATTATCACTTTTCTTTAGCATGTTTTCAGCGTAATTTAATGTACCATTTGGAAAAAATTTAGTGCCTGGCAAACTATTTTCAGGCTCCATATATGGATTATTACCTTTTTCGCCGATGACATTATAAAAATTCCAAACTTCATCCCAAAAATAGTTTCTATTTTCAACAGACCATATATGTAACTCTTTAAAATTATCAATTTTTTCTGTATGTCTAATATTTATATATTTGATAAATTTAAATAAAGAAGTACCTTCAACTCTCTTTAGAGTCGGCTCCCATAATAATTCATTTTTCATATTGATTATCTATAAATTGACCTAACATTACATCTTTTTCGCTCAATCCACCTACATCATGAGTTGTCAGAATAATTTTAACTTTGTTATAAACATTAAACCACTCAGGATGATGTCCTACTTCTTCTGATTTTAAAGCAATAGAGGTCATAAAAGAAAAAGCATTATTAAAATCAGAAAATTTAAATTCTTTAACTACTGCTTCTCTACCATCTTTTGTTAATTCCCAAGAATTTAGTTTTGACAGCACTTCATTTAATGACAATTTACATTCCATTTCCAAAATCCTTTCTATTAATTATTCTTTGAATTGGCTTTAAATATTCAGCATATTTAATTAACACATTACATGAATATTTTATTCTATCATCAAGCCAATCTGGTATTAATTCTCCATGTTTTCCTGGGAAAAACTGTTTTACATTTCTAATAATTATGTTTTCTGGTATCCATAAGATATGGCTATTTTTATAAGAACTAGAACGCAATTCAGAAATTGGGTAAGCACCACCATTACCACTACTAATTGAAACTATCAAACCAGGTTTATGAAATAATTCACCATTATTAAAAACTAAAAAAAAGTTTTTGGCATTTGGAGTTGCCATTCCACCATATTCAGGAACAACAAAGACAAACCCGTCTGAAGAAGATAGATTTGATGAAATTTTTTTAAAATCTTCATTCCAAAATTTTAAGTTATTTTTTTTTTCAGATGTCCATAAAGGTACATTTAAATCAAAAACATCTATATTAAAACATTTTACTTTAGAATTAGTTTCTTTAAAAAAGTTTTTCAAAATGAGTGATATTCTTTTTGATTGTGATTCTTTTTGATGACTAGTTGAGATAATTGAAATTTTCATTTGTAAAATATATATTATAATTACTATTATTAGATTACTATACAATCTATTAAAATCAATTTTAAATTATTATGAGCATATTAGAGATTATTAAACCTGATGATTGGCATGTACATTTTAGAGAAGGTGACTTCATTAAATCATTAGTACCTGAAACATCAAAACTTTATAATAGAGTGATTGTAATGCCTAATCTTTCAAATCCAATTACTTCTATTGCACAAATTAAAAAATATAAAAATGAAATTTTAAATAATTCAGTTAATAAAAATTTTGAGCCATTAATGACCTTTTATTTAACTGAAAGTTTGGATGTTAATGAATTGATAAAAGCCTTTAAGAATAATTTAGTTTTTGCTGTTAAACTTTATCCATCTGGGGCTACCACAAATTCTGCAAAAGGAGTAAAAAATTTCAAAAATATTTTTCCTGTTTTAGAAAAAATGTCAGAAAAAAATATACCTTTGTTAATACATGGAGAGGTTAATGACAAAAAAATAGATATTTTTGATAGAGAAAAAATATTTATAGAAAATGAACTTATTCCAATCATAGAAAAATTTCCATTTTTAAAAATTACTTTAGAACATATTACTACCAAATTTGCAGTTGATTTTGTTGAAAAATCAAACTCAAATATTAAAGCTTCTATAACACCACATCATCTAATTTTAAATAGAACCGACTTACTAGAACATAAAATTAAACCACATTATTATTGTTTACCTATATTGAAAAAAGAACAAGACAGAAAATCATTAGTTGCGGCAGCGACAAGTGGAAGCCAGAATTTTTTTTTAGGCACAGATTCAGCTCCACACCATATTAATGATAAAGAAAATGAATGTGGTTGTGCCGGGGTTTTTAATACTATAAATTCTATACAAATGATTACTCAAATTTTTGATAATGAAAATAGATTAAATAATTTGGAGAGTTTTCTTTCAAAAAATGGACCAAATCACTATTCACTTCCTGAAAATAAAGACAAAATAATTCTAAAAAAATTATCTAAACCATTGAAATTTAACAAGTATCTTGAAAATAATAATTATAAAATAAGAATTTTTAACCCACCATTTCCTATATACTGGGACATTAAAGAAGAACTAATTTGAAGAGTATTAAACCTATAATTTTGTGTGGGGGCTCTGGTACTAGACTATGGCCCGAAAGCAGAAAAAAGTTGCCAAAACAATTTATAAACTTTTTTGGAAAAGATAATTTACTAGACCTTACTCTAAAAAGAATAAGTTTACTCAAAAACATAAAATCACCTATAATTATTAGTAACGAGGAATATAGATTTCACATCGCTAAATCGCTAGAAAAATTTTCCATAATTGGGAATTGTATTTTTGAACCAATTGGAAGAAATACAACTGCAGCAATCTACATAAGTTCTATACTTTCTAATCATAATGATGAGTTGCTCTTTTTACCTTCCGATCACTTAATTAAAAATGATGAACTTTTCATAAAAACAGTAGAAAATACATTGAAATACAAACTAGAAAATCAATGGGCAATTTTTGGAATTCAACCAAATGAACCGCATATTGGTTATGGATATATAAAAATAAGTAATAACTCAGACCAAAATAATATTTTAAAAAAAGTATTAAAATTTACCGAAAAACCAAAAATAGACGTAGCTAAATACTATGTAAAAAATAATTTTTTATGGAATGCTGGAATATTTATGGGCAACTCAAAAATGATTATAAATTCAATCAAGAAGTTTGCACCTAATATTGCAAAAAAATGCGATATTGCAATTAAAAATGGAAGATTTGAAAATAATAATAAGAATGTTTATTTCAATTTAAATGATTTTAAAAAAATTCCATCTCTTTCAATTGATTTTTCTGTAATTGAAAAAGCAGATAATGTTTATTGTACAAAGTGTGAATTTGATTGGGATGATTTAGGTAATTGGGACAGTCTTATAAAATACAAAAAGAATATTTCTTCAAACAAAAAAGTTGTTCAAATTGATTCAAAAAATAATTTTATTAAATCAAATAAGAAAGTTATAGCCACAGTTGGTATAAAAAACTCGATTATTGTAGATACTAATGACGCAATATTAATTGCAAAGAAAACTAAATCTGAAAAAGTTAAAAATGTAGTTGAGGAGTTATCTAAAAGTAAAATTTTTGAAGCTTTTGAAAATAACTTTGAGATAAGGCCTTGGGGTAAATTTGAAAACCTATTTGAAACTAAGAATTGTAAAATCAAACAACTTACTATCGATCCTAAAAAGAGTTTATCCTTACAATATCATAATTTTAGAAGTGAGCATTGGCTTGTAATTAAAGGTAAGGCGAAAGTTATAGTAGACGACAAAGAGTTTAACTTAAAAAAAGGAAACTCAATTGATATTCCTCAAAAATCAATTCACAGAATTATCAATGAAACAAAATCAGAATTGATTATTATTGAAATTCAAATGGGCACTTATTTTGGTGAAGATGATATAATTAGAATTGATGATCAATATGGAAGATAAATTTTGTTATTGAGTGATAGAATATTTTATTTGGTAATTCATTGTTCTGATAGTCAAGATGATAAAAACTACAATGCTAAGAACATTCATGCTCTACATTTAAAATTTGGCTGGGATGGTATAGGGTACCATAAAGTGATATGTAGATCAGGATTAATTGAAAATGGTAGGCCAGAATACTGGATTGGAGCTCATGCGCAAGGGTTTAATGATAAAAGTTTAGGTGTTTGTTTAATTGGTAGAAATAAATTTACTGAGAATCAATTTTCTTCTTTAAAAAAAGTAATCCAAGATTGGAAGATAAAATATCCAAAAGCTGAAATAGTAGGTCATAATCAAATTACAAAATCTAATAAAACTTGTCCTAATTTCAATGTTAAGGAGTGGTGTCAAATAAATGGTTTCAACACTTGATAAAAGTATAATTAAATCTTCTTGTTTTTTGTACAAAAATAAATCTACTACTAAGATTGAAACAGAAGCTATTTTTGGAGAAACTTTTGTTGTAGAACATAATGAAAACAAGTGGTCTTATGGCTATTTGCAAAATGATGGTTATTATGGATGGATTTTATCCAATTGTCTAAGTGAATATTGTAATACAAATTATAAAATTTCCAAAAAATGGGCTTTTATTTATGAAAAGCCAGATCCTAAATCAAAAAGAATAATGACTTTATATTTAAATTCATTTGTAAACGTTATTTCTAAAAAAAATAATTGGTCAAAAGTAATTTATATTAAAAATTCAAAAAAATGTTTTGGTTACATATTTTCTAAAAACTTAGATCTCAAAAGCAAAATGAATAACTGGATATTAACGGCAAAGTCTTTATTAGGAACACCATATCTATGGGGTGGCAAAACACCGGAAGGACTAGATTGTTCAGCCTTAATACAATTAAGTTACGCGTGTCAAAATATATTAATTCCTAGAAATAGTTATAATCAATTTAAAATTTCGAAAAAATTACCATTCTTAAAGAAAAACTTAAGCTCTGGAAATTTAATTTATTGGAAAGGCCATATTGGAATCATATTAGATCAAAATAACTTCTTACACGCAAATGGATATCATATGAGAGTAGAGCAAGAACCTATTGATAATGTCATAAAAAGACTAGGTAAAGGCGATATAATTAGAATAAAGTTTAACTGAGATCGAATAATTTAAATTTAACTTTCTTTTCTTCAATTCTATGTCTTGAAATGCTGTCTAAAATTAACCCCGTCAGAAAAATTGTAAATCCTATAATCAGTAAAAATGTTCCCAATATAAAAGTTGGGATACGTGGAACAGTTCCAAAATCTAACCAATAATTTAAAATAGGAAACAAAAGTAACATTGATAATACAAGTAAAATCAAACTAATTATTGAAAACAAATATATAGGACGACTATCAATCAACATTATTATTATTCTTGATAATATTTTTAGTCCATCTGAATAAGTATTTAATTTACTTAAAGATCCCTCTGGTCTTTTAAAATATTTTATATTTTGTTCTATTATCTTAACGTTCAACTCTAATGCATGGACTGACATTTCAACTTCAATATCAAACTTTCTAGATAAATTTGGAAAGGATTTTACATATTTTTTTGATAAAATCCTATAACCTGATAATACATCAGTAATTCCTTTTCCAAAACAAATTTCAATTGCTTTGTTGAACAACTTGTTCCCAAATTTATGCCCTTTAGGAAAAGAATTATTATCATAGTCATTTCTAACTCCAATTAGCATATCAACTTCTTCAGCTAACATTATGTCAAGATGTTTATTAATCTTTGATACATCGTAAGTATTATCTCCATCAACCATTAAATAATAGTCAGCATTAACATATTGAAAAAGCCGATCCATCGCGTAACCTTTCCCTTTTCTTTCTTCCTTAATAACATAAGCACCTAAACTTTTTGCTATTTGTGATGTTTGGTCAGTTGAACCATTATCACAGACATAAATATCTATTTTTGAACAAAATTTTTTAATATTTTTTATAGTTAGGGCAATAGTTTTTTCTTCATTAAGACATGGAATTAAAGCTGCAATTGTTGTGTTTTTATCTTTTTTTATATTATTCATACTTAAGCTCTAATATTTTAAAATTTTTATCTTTAGATATT
>CACNQW010000023.1 GCA_902622745.1 uncultured SAR116 cluster alpha proteobacterium | reverse complement strand
ATGGATCTGTTCATACTAGATCAGTAAAATTTTTTATCAATAAAGTGTCTAATTATTTTAATATCTCATTTGACCAAGACATAACTGAGAAAGGTAAAAAAGCAGCATCTTTGATTGAGATGACTATGAACAACGAAATTCAAATATCATATCTATGGTCAAGCTACTATGAAAAGTACATACCTGAAATAAAACTATTAGATTTACCTTTCTACTTTAAAAATAAAAATGAAGTTAAAAGTTTAATTAGAAATGACTTACAAGCATATGTTTCAATTGAATTAATTAAAAAAAATAATTTAAAACTTCTTGGGTTTTGGGATAATGGATCAAGGCATATTAGTACAAATAATAATATTATTAAAAATCAAAAATCTTGTGAAAATTTAAAAATAAGAACTACCCCAAGTCCACTTCATATAGATGTCTTTAATAAATTAGGATTTATATCAACTCCACTAGATGTCAGAGATTTTAAAATTGCCCTGAAAAATGATAATATTGATGCACAGGAAAATCCACTAACAAACTATTGGAATTTTGGTGTTCAACATAAACAAAAATATCTAACTCTTTCATCTCACTTGTTTGGATTTTGTTTGTTTGTCATGAATAATACTTTTTTCAATGGACTTTCCAATCACGAAAAAAAACTACTTACTAAGGCATCAGAAGATACAATAGCATATCAATATGAATTAGCGGAAGAAGATGATAAAAAATTAATAGGCTTGATTAAAAAAGAAAATGTTCAAATTTATGAGTTAACCCAACATGAAAAAGAAGAACTTCTAGATAAAGTTAAACATTTTCATGATGAGTTTTTTGAAAAATATCCCAAAATGAAATTTTAGAAATATGCTTCACCCGGTTTAATTGTTGGCTTCCACTCACAATCACCAAAAGGTCCATCACCTTTATTACTAACGTAAGCTATTCTCTTATCATTAGTTTTACCTTCTACAAGTGCACGTTGCAGCCAATCCATAATATAATGGTGACAATCTAATTTACCTAAGTTTGGAATTCCCCATAAAGGATGAAACTGATCTTCTATAACCCATAATTCTTTTTTACAGGTTAAGTCCTCATAAACTTCAACAGCATCCTCTAATGGACAAAGTGGATCAAATTCACCGGTTGCTAACAAAGTTGGGCATTTTACTTTGTCAGCATATCCTTTCACAGTCATTTTCTCTGCCATTTCATCAAATTCGTCTTCATTATCCATGCCTGCCATATACATGAACATTTGTTTAAATCTAGGTGAAGAAACAGAAAAAATAGTATTATTTGGATTGAATGTTGCAACACCACTTGCAAGTGCAGCAGGTCTATTATCATAACTTGCAAGTCTAAGTGACCAATAACTTCCCATACTTACTCCATAGATACCAATTTTGTCAGAATCTACTTCTTCTCTTTTTTCTAAATAATCAATTACAGCAGCTCCCGCTCTCTCATAATTATCCGCAACAGCTCTGATTTTTTGAATATTGGAGTTTCCTTGTCCAGGACCATCCATAGAAATAACATGCATTCCCCTATTAACACCTAAACTATTCATAACTCTTGGAAAATATTCTTTAGTTTGATCCATCCCAGGAACATAAATAACACATGGTGCTTTTCTTCTATCTGGCAGAAGGTGTAATAAACATGATATCGTTTTTCCGTCATCAAATGGAACTTCAACTCTTTCTATTGGGTATGGAGCTAATGCACTTCTTCTATCTACCATTTCCTTCAGTTTATTAGTTAAATATATTTTTACTGGATTGTCATCAAAGTAGATGGGATGTTGTGCCATTCTATAAGATTCAACAGCATGATCATAGTGCTCTAATGCAGTCATTTTAAAACCATTTTTCTCAGCTGTTTTGGCTAATGCCTCATCATGTTCAGCTTTTTTTCGCCACATCTTAGGAAGCATTCTGTAATTATGTGCTCTTGTAGGCGTTTCAGGATCATCTCTTTCAAAGTTCTGTACTCTTCCTCTCATATTGAGAGCTAGATCTAACATCCATTGTTGATTATCTCTTTTAGTCCTCATAAAATGATCTCCTATTTGAAATTAATATTAATTTTTGGTTCTAAAGCCTCGCATAATGTTGCGTGTAGATAACAAGTTCTTTCAGACATATCGATTAACTTTTCATTATGTGCATCACTTGCTGTTCCGTTCATGAAGAGATGCGTGTCTAATGGTAACATCTCAACTGTACCATCAGAATTTTCTTTAAATGATGCATATTGAGACATTCTCAATCCTTCAATTGAAAATTTTTGATGGTGGATATATCTATGTGTTTGAGTTAGAAAACAAAATGAAATAGCTGCACCCATTAAGTTTACTGGAGATGGCGCTATAATGCCGTCTATATCACTACTTATCACAAAATGTGTCATGCCAGGTAGTCCGAGAACTGTATCAACTTCTATTATCTTACTATCAGGATTAGTTGAACTTTTACCTACAATTGTTCTAATTATTTTATTAAATGTTGGATTCTCTACATTACCACTATCACCTTTTGGTACGTTATATCCATCAACAGGTTGAACAGTTCCAGCTGAAACCTCACCCGTTTTAACAATCATTCTATCTGAAAACTCATCACTTTTAGATGGTGAAGGCTCAACTTTATATTGTTGATACGGATCTTCAGCATCTGTTTTTGAACTTTCATTTAAATTTGATAAATCTTTCCTTCTACCATTTGCATATAATGCAAAAGTATTTTTTAATGGAGTTCTTAATCCAGCAAGAACAGGTGACATTTTTGATGCTTTTAGAATTAAGCTTTTAATATCCTTATGATTTTCAGATGTACTTACATCTAAATTTATAGTTGTTGGTTCTGCATGACCTTTACCATCGCCTTTTACAAAGGATCCCGTCAGATAATAAGAATTCAAAACTTCACAATCTATATTGTCAATCTTCAATCCGTTTAATCTAGATTGTTTCATCACAGTACCAACAATATCTCCATGAATGGATGCATTAAAAAAACCTAAAGGGAATGGCGCTAGGTCAGTACCATTTAAATGCTTACCTTCGTCAGAAGTTAGTCTAAATGATGAAGAGTTCAAATCTCCTTCGTAACCAATTGTTTCTTTTTGTAGTATATCCATCTGTCTTGTATGAGACGTAAATGTTCTATTAAAATTTTTTGAACTATCTTGCACTTTTTTAATTAAAAAACCTAAAGGGTATCCATTCTTACTTATATCTTCGTATTTCATTACAACTCCTTGTTTTTATTTTAAAAATTGAAAGTCTACACCTTCGTCAGCTTGAGTAACTTCATTCATATAAAGTTTATTATACCCTCTTCTTTTAATCCTATCACCTGATAATAATGATATTCTATTATTTATTTCCTCTTCCGATATAAGAAGATCTATCTTTCTGTTAGGAACATCTAATTGTATTTGATCACCATTTTGAACAATAGCAAGCGGTCCTTTTTCGTAAGATTCAGGAGTAACATGGAGAACAATCGTGCCAGAAGCTGTGCCACTCATTCTTCCATCTGATATCCTTACCATGTCTTTAACACCTTGCCTTGCTAACTTTTTAGGAATTGGTATTAGTCCTGCTTCTGGCATGCCAGGCCCACCTTTTGGACCAATACTTTTTAATACAAGAATGTCATCTTTTGATACGTCTAATTCTTCAGTATCAACTCTATTTGCTAAATCTTCTAAATTTTCAAAAACTACTGCCTTACCTTCATGAACAAGTAAATCAGGCGATGCTGCAGACTGTTTTATAATTGCGCAACCAGGGGCTAATGTTCCACTTAGCACAGCTATGCTTCCACCTTTAAAAACTGGATTATCTTTTGAAGTGATTATATTTTGTTTCCAGTTAGAAGCTTTTTGTATTTCTTCACCAATGGAATTCCCATTAACTAACCTGGCATCTAAATGAAGAAAATCTTTTAATTCATTAAATATTCTAATCGAGCCACCTGCTTTATATAAATCCTCCATATATCCTATTCCTGAAGGTTTTAAATCAACAATCATTGGGAGATTTTGAGTAAGCTTATCAAAATTCTTTAAGTCAATATTCACCCCAAGACGACCAGCCATAGCTGTCAGATGAACAACGCCATTTGTTGACCCACCAATTGAAGACAAAACTGTTAATGCATTCATAAAACTTTTTTCATTTAAAAATTTTGAAGGGTTTAGATTTTCATTAGCAATTTTAACAGATATCTCTCCAGTTTTCTCCGCAATACGTTTTCTGTCTGCAGATACAGCTGGAGCGCATGCACTATTCGGTACCATCAACCCAAGCGCTTCAGTAGTAATTGCCATAGTGCTTGCAGTACCCATGACACCGCATGTACCTACTGTAGGTACTAGCTGATTATTTACTTCTTCAATATCATCATCATTAAGATCTTCCGCTCTATAACTTGCCCAAAATCTTCTGCAATCAGTACATGCCCCTACTCTTTCGCCTCTGAATGATCCTGTAAGCATTGGCCCTGTAACAAGCTGGATTATGGGAATATTTGCACTAATGCCACCCATTACTTGCGCAGGTACAGTTTTATCACATCCTCCTATAAGTATGCATGCATCCATTGGTTGAGCTCTTAACATTTCTTCTGTATCCATAGACATAAGGTTTCTTAAATACATTGATGTTGGGTTAGCAAATGATTCATGAATTGTAATTGTTGGAAATTCCAGTGGTATTCCACCATTAGCAAGGATACCTGCTTTAGCACTTTTAATTAAATCTGGAACGTTACCATGGCATGGATTGTAATCACTAAATGTATTTGTAATACCAATAATTTTTTTATCTAGCATGTCATCCGAGTAACCAAGCCCTTTTATGAATGCTTTTCTTAAAAATATAGAAAATCCCGTATCACCATAATTAGTTAGGTTTTTTTTCATGCCAGTTTTATTTTTTGACACTTTATCCTCTCCCAACAAATGGCATATTTGTAGCCATTATTGTCATGTTTAAGATATTAGTTCCTTTTGGTAAACTGGCAATATACGCAACTGCTTTACCACAATCCTCAGCTTCAAAGACTGGTTCTACCATAACTTCACCATTAGCCTGCGGTACGCCCGATTTAAAACGCGACCCAATAGCTGTATCTGCGTTTCCAATATCTAATTGAGAACATGATATATTGAAATTTCTTCCATCTAAAGCAATAGATTTTGTCAACCCATTTACAGCATGCTTTGTAGCTGTGTAAGCAATAGTATCTGGTCTTGGAGAATGCGCTGATACAGAACCATTATTTACTATTCTTCCCCCTTGCGGAGATTGATTTTTCATTAACTTTATAGCTTGCTGTGAACAAAGAAAGGAACCTGTTAAATTCACATCAACAGTTTTTCTCCAATCTTCTTCCTTTAAATCTTCAATAGGAACTCTAGGTGCTCCCATCCCTGCATTATTAAAAAGCAAATCTATTCGTCCATGATCAGATTTAATTTTATCAAATAAAGCAACAACTTGAGAGCCAATTGTAATATCAGTTTTAATAGGAATGATTTTATGATTATTATTTGTCGTTAGTGATGAAGTTTTTATTAATTCTTCTTCACGTCTTCCAACAATATAGACCGTGAAATCAATTTTGTTTAATTCTAATGCAGCAGAACGTCCTATACCTGAACCACCACCTGTTACTAAAGCAACTCTCATTACTCAATACTTAAAATGAATAAAATTTTTCAGGATTGGTAACCATGATTTTTTGTCTCATAGTATCGTCAGTTACCCATTCACCAAATGCATCAACCAAATCCCCATCATTGGGATTAACCTCATACTTATTTGGATGTGGCCAGTCTGTGCCCCACATAATATTATCTGAATTTGCTTCAATCAGAGCTCGTGCCATTGGCATAACATCATCATATGGAGGAAGATCAGTTTCACTAACTCTATTAGCTCCAGATATTTTAATCCATGTATTACCATCACGAACTAAGTCCAACAATGTTTTGAAACCCTCAGAATTAATTCCATTTGTTGCGGGTTGATACGCAAAATGTGCAATTGAAATTGGAACAGTTGATTTTTTAAAAATAGGAGCTAACTCAACGATATTCTTTCCTGGGAAAAGATATTCCACATGCCAACCTAAATCTTTTATCCTTGCTTCAAGTGTTGGTATCTCATCTAAGCCTATAGGCATGCCACCAATATTGTCCATGTTCAATCTAACACCTTTTATGCCTTGTTTATCAAGATCCTCTAAAAAATCATCTGAAACATCCATCTTAATTGCGCAAACACCTCTAGCTCTACCTGGTGTTTCGTCATTCATAATCTTCATTCCCTTCAATATTGCGGAGTTATCCACTCCATAAGGAGAAGGTTGAGTATAAACCACCCTATTCACTCCAAGTTGAGAATGTAAATGTTTTAAATCATCAAGTGTTGAATCTGGAGGATTATAGCCTCTTCCTTCAAAAAGTGGATATTGACTTTCAAATATATGCACATGTGTGTCGATTGAACCTTCAGGCAACTTAATACCTGGAATTTTTGGGTTTCTATCTGGAGCTATACAGTCTCTAATAGTCGTCATTTGTAATCCTCCTCTAACAAATTTCATAAAAGATTAATAGAATTTAGATTAAAGTTAAAATGATAAATTCAAATAATTTAAATCATTTTATTTGATTTATATATTGAGTTACAAATTTTAATAATTTTGGTTTCTTAATAAAATAACCTCTAATTATTAATTAAATTTAACTCTAGCATGAGATTAACAAATTAATTTTTTAAATATCTAATTGTAAACTTTTTTATTATTAGTATGATTTTAACTTAAATAGCAGAGATTATTATTTTAAAATCATCAAAAAATTTAGAGAACTTAAATGTAAATGAACTTTTAGCAAGTTTATATGACAGGACTCGTAATCAGTCGTTACATTTGTCAAAACCTCTTAGTGAAGCAGACCAATGTATTCAATCAATGCCTGACGCAAGTCCAACTAAATGGCATTTAGCGCACACTACATGGTTTTTTGAAACGTTCATTCTAAAACAATTTGTAAAAAATTATAAAGAGTTTCATGCTGACTTTAATTTCTTATTTAATTCTTACTACAATAAGATAGGTGATCGTCATGCTAGAGCTGAAAGAGGTATGATTACACGTCCTTCATCGACTGAGATAAACGAATATAGAAAATATGTTGATAATAAAATGAGGGATTACTTTCAATCTAAGCCAACATCTGAAGTATTAAAGTTAATAGAGCTTGGAATAAATCACGAGCAACAACATCAAGAACTTTTAATAACAGACATTAAACACGCTCTTTCAAAGAATCCATTATATCCAGCTTACAGTGAACAGTTACCAGTAAAAGGGTTGAGTGTAAGTAAAAACAGTTGGGTAGATCATCCTGGAGGTCTCCTTGAAATTGGATATTCTGGGAAAGAATTTAGTTTTGACGCTGAAGGTCCAAGACATAAAGTTTGGATAGAACCTTTTAGTTTAGCGAAACATCCAGTATCAAATCGTGAATTCATAAATTTTATTGAAGATGGTGGTTATAAAAAGGCTGAGTTTTGGTTATCTGACGGATGGGCATTATGTCAGAAAGAAAATTGGGAAGCTCCCATGTATTGGCATAAAAATGACGATGGTAGTTGGTCTTATTATACAATGAGTGGTTTAATTCCAATTAAACTAAATGCACCAGTTTGCCATGTAAGTTATTATGAAGCTGATGCCTTTGCTCGATGGTCGGATGCCAGATTACCCAGAGAAACGGAGTGGGAAGTCATTGCTAAATCATTAGATGTTGAAGGACATTTTGCTGATGCTAATCTATTTGATCCACAACCTTCAACTAAAGATGAAGTTACACAAATTTATGGGGATGTGTGGGAATGGACACAAAGTTCTTTTAGCGCTTATCCGGGATATGAAATAGCTGAAGGCGCAGTGGGAGAATATAATGGTAAATTTATGTCTGGACAGATGGTTTTACGAGGAGGTTCTTGTGCCACACCTCTAGATCATATTAGGCCTTCTTACCGAAACTTTTTTCCTCCGTATGCACGATGGCAATTTTCAGGAATTCGTCTAGCTAAAGACAAATTCTCTCCTATTTCTTGCTTCCACGCTAATGACAATAAAAACAAAGATATATTTTTTAATGATATCATTTTAGGATTAAGTTCCATACCAAAACATATATCATCAAAATATCTTTATGATACTAAAGGCGCACAACTATTCGAGAAAATTTGTAAACTTGAGGTTTATTACCCCACAAGAACAGAAATAGGTATTCTTAAAAATAATGCTGATGAAATTGCAAAATCTCTTGGTTCAAACGTAACACTTATTGAATATGGCTCAGGAGCTCTTGAGAAAGTTCGTATACTTCTAGACATATTGATTGACCCAAGTTCACTTTGTGCAATAGATATCTCTGAAGAACAGTTAAAAAATTCTGCTAATATTATACGCAATGCCTACCCCAATATTGAAGTTTTAACAGTTCCTGCTGATTTTACTAAAGCAGTTAAAATACCAAAATCACAACGCGAGACAAAGTCTAAAATTGTGTTTTTCCCAGGATCAACTATTGGTAACTTTGAGCCAGATGATGCTAGAGCATTTTTACAAAATATTTGTAAAACAATTGGTAAAAACGGAAAATTACTAATAGGTGTTGATTTAAAAAAGGATTATGAACATCTTCTTAAAGCATATGACGACGATGATGGAATCACTGAAGCTTTTAATAAAAATATTTTATCTCGTATAAACAAAGAATTAGAAGCTGATTTCAATCCAAATTTATTTCGTCACATTGTTCGGTTCAACACTTTCAAAGGTAGAATTGAAATGCATCTTGAAAGTTGTATAGATCAGTCTGTTAATATTGGTAAAGAAAAATTTTTTTTTACAGCTGGAGAAACAATTCATACCGAAAATTCATATAAATATCATATTCATGAATTCATAGAATTGGCTAAATCATCCGGTTTAGATAAACTATCTACATGGACAGACAAAGATAATCTCTTTGCTGTCATTTTATTTAAAGTAGGGTAATTAGATATCAAATTATTCTATTTGATATATGTTGAGTTATCAATTTTAATAATTTTAGTTATTTAAATTTATAATTTAAAAAAAATAATAAAAAGCATTAATTTATATAAATGTATGATTTATTACAATTGCCAGATTTTACCCATCTGCAATTTTTTTTAACTTGCTTGGTTGCATTTGGTGGTGGATTGATAAGAGGTTATACAGGTTTTGCCGGTGCCCTTTTGCTGCTACCTGGGTTTGTTCTTATTATGGGACCATTGCCAGCATTAAATGTCGTGATCATTTCAGGTATGATTGGACAATTAATAATCCTTCCTAATGCAGTCAAAAGGGCACAAAAAAATGTAGTTTTATCTTATGGAGGTGGAATATTTGTAGGTGTCTATCTAGGATTGTATTTTTTATTTCAAAGAGACATTGCTGACATTACCTTTTTTATGGGTATATTTATAATATTGGCAACTTTAATTTTAATTTCTGGCTGGAAATATCAAGGACCGATAAATAATTATACTTCAGGTTCGTTTGGAACTGGAATTGGTTTTTTTGCTGGTTTTTTTGGAGTGCCAACAGGGCCTTTAACAGGACTTTTTTTCTTATCTTTAAAAGATGATATAAAAATTATTCAAGCAAATATACAATGTATAGTAATTTTAACAGTTTTTGCATTTTTTACTTATTTTTATTTTATTGAAGGCTTTCGATCTGACTATTTATTATTAGGATTAATTATGTCTCTTCCTCTTGCAGTAGGTTTAAAAACTGGTCAATATTTATTTAACTTTTTGCCAGAGAAAGTGTTTAGACCTATAACATATATTTGCCTTATATCTTTAGGTACATCATTATGTTTTAAAGCATATAATTAGGAATTAAAATGAATGAAATTATTAAAACAGATAAAATAGATCATATCGGAATTGTTGTGCCAAGTATTGAAAAAGCACTAGAACATTATAAGAATGTTTTTAATAAAATTGGAAGTAAACCTATAATATCAGAAACACAAAATGTAAAAATATCATTTATACAGTTTTCAAATATCAAATTAGAACTGATAGAACCAATAAGTGAAAAAAGTCCTATATCTAACTTTCTTAAAAAAAATCCCTTAGGTGGTATGCATCATATCGGATTAGAAGTAAATGATTTAAACAATACATATTCTGATGCTAAAAACAATGATCTAGAACCCTTATCAAAACCAGTGAAGGGCTATCATGGTAGAGATTTATTTTTTTTACACCCAAAAAAAATGATGAATACATTATTTGAAATCTTATCTAAAAATTAAAGGAGAAAAAAATGAGAACTGATTTTAAAGAAATATTATTTGAAATTAAAGAAAATGCAGCATGGATTACTATAAATCGTCCAGAAGTAAGAAATGCATTTCGAGAGCAAACACTTGATGAAATGAGAGAAGCAGTACTTCAAACCAAAGAAGATGTAACAATTTCTTGTATAGTTTTCACAGGTACTGGCGATGAAGCATTTTCAGCTGGTGGAGATTTCTATGCAATGAAAAGATTAAACTGGTCTAATGCTTCTCATTGGAATGATAGAATGTTAGGATTAGCGATGGCTATTAGAGGCGTTTCTATTCCTGTAATAGCAATGGTAAATGGCTGGTGTATGGGAGGTGGCCATGAATTAGCATTGTGGTGTGATATGGTCATTGCTTCTGAAAATGCTACACTAGGTCAAACTGGAGCAAGAGTTGGTGCCTGCCCTACAGTTGGTGCAACACAATACCTGCCTAGAATTGTGGGCGAAAGAATAGCTAGAGAAATGATATTTTTATGCAGAACATTTAAAGGTCAAGAAGCAGTTGATGTTGGTTTGATCAATAAATGTGTTCCTCAAGATCAACTGTATGATGAAACTATGAAATGGGTTAAACAGATTAATAGTTATAGTGGTCAAACTATAAGACAGACTAAAAAATCATTAAATGCTGAATCTGATGAATTATACGCCTCATGGCAACACGGAATGGAATTGCTTGCACATGTGTGGGGATCAGAAGAATCTCTTGAAGGAATGCATGCATTTATTGAAAAAAGAAAGCCAAACTTTTTTAAATTTAGAGAAAAAAATGCAAATATTGTTAAAGAATATTTAGATGGTTTGGAAAAAGATGAGAATGTCAAACCTAAAGGATAATAATGAGTAAAATTTATCCACTAACAGGCATAAGGGTCTTAGATTTAACTAGAATTCTTGCAGGACCCTTATGTACTCAGTATCTAGGTGATTTAGGTGCTGAAATAATTAAAATCGAAAACCCCAAGGGTGGTGATGATACTCGAGCTTGGGGCCCACCATTTTTAGGGACTGAGTCAGCATATTATCTCGGCATTAATAGAAACAAAAAAAGTATTTGTTTAGATATAAAAACAAAAGAAGGTTTTCAAATATTAAAAAACCTTATTAAAAAATCAGATGTTGTTATAGATAATTTCAAACCAGGTTTTTGGGATAAAATTGGTTTATCAGATAACTGGTTTAATAAAAACGTAAAAAATGTTATTAGAACATCTATTTCTGGATATGGGATAAAAGGACCTCAAGGAGGATTGCCTGGATATGATTTTTTAATGCAGGCAGAGTCAGGGCTAATGAAAATAACTGGCGAAACTAATGGCGAGCCCATGAAATTAGGTGTTGCTATTGTAGATATTGTAACTGGATTAAATGCAGTTATATCAGTACTTTCAGGGCTTTTATTAAATAAAAAAATTAAAAATAAAAATATTTTAACAGAAGTTAATCTTTATAATTCAGGTATTTTTTTATTAGCAAATGTTGCATCAAATACACTTGTTTCAAATAGGGACGCTGAGAGATATGGAAATGGACACCCGAATATTGTGCCTTATAATTTGTTTAAAAGTAAAAATGGTGAATTAGCAATAAGTGTAGGTAATGATAATCAATTTAAAGTTTTCTCAAAACTTTTAAAAAAACCTGAATGGTCAACTGACAAAAGATTTGCAAAAAATTCAGACCGTATAAAAAACAGAGTCTTAATAGAACAATTAATAAATGAAGAATTATCAAAAAAAAATAGAAGCTATTGGTATAATCTTTTTTTAAAAAATAATATACCATCGGCAATTGTTCGTGGCGTCAGAGAAGCTTTAAAACATCCTCAAACCCAAGACAATGATATGACTGTTAAGTTAAATAAAAAGAATATGAAGACTTTAGAAACCTTAAATAGTCCAATTCAAATTAATAATCAAAGAGGATTAACTAATCCTATCTATCCCCCTAAACTAGGTGAAGATACAGAAAAAATTTTAAATAAAGTTCTTGGCCTTAAAGTTAGTGAGATCAATAAGCTAAAATCATTAAATGTCATTAAATGATGAAGAGATTAATATATGTTTAAAATGAAAACTAATATTTTGATTAAATCTATAGATATTTACACATTAAAAATTCCCTTAAAGAAACCTATTAAAATGGCTGGTATTAGTGTTGATAGCGCTGAAAATCTTTTTGTAAAAATAACTAATCAAGATAATAATTACGGATGGGGAGAAGCATCTTCCGCCCCAACAATGACTGGTGAATTTTCTCAGGGCATGTTTGCAGCTGCAACATTTTTAAAAAATATGTTAATAAATAAAAACATAACTTCTTTAAATGATCTTGATATTTTAAAAAATTCTCCACTTTACGAAAATAAGGGTGCAAAATCAGCTTTTGAAATTGCTTTACTTGATTTGATTGCTAAAGAAAATGAAGTTCCTCTTTACAAAATATTTTCAGATTCAAAAAGAACATCAATACCAATTATAAAAATGGTTGCAGGAAAAAATCTGGCAGAAGAAATTGAGGATTTTAAAAAGGCGTTAGATGATGGATTTACAAAATTTAAAATCAAAGTTGGATCTAACGATGCAAAAACAGATTTAAAAAGATGTTCTCAAATATCTCAAATTGGTTTTGATAAATGTTTTTTCTCTGCGGATGCCAATGAAGGATATTCAAAAAGTGATGCTATTGAATTTGCAAAAAATGCAAAAGATGCAGGTATATCTTTTTTTGAGCAACCGATTTCAGCATCAGAAAAAGATAAAATTTCAGAAATTACAGCATTAAGCACAGTTCCCACCTGTTCCGATGAAGGTGTTCATTCAATAAATGATGTTATAGAAATTGGGACAAAAAAAATTACCTCTGGCTTGAGTTTAAAAACAATTAAACTTGGTGGAGCTTATGAAGCATTTAAATGTGGGGAGAGAGCAAATGAACTTGGACTAAATGTAAATCTATCTGGAAAAGTTGCCGAAACTAGCATTGCAAGTTTAGCTATCTCACATGTTGCTCAAGCAATTTCACAAGCCAATTGGGATCTTAGCATAACGAACCAATACCTAGAAAATGATCCAGTGTCTCAAAGTTTAAATATATCGAATGGCGTTATACAATTTGAAGAAACCATAGGGTTAGGTACTGAACTAAATCTAGATAAAGCATCAGAGTTTATTCAATTATCCAATTAATTAAATCAACTCAAGTTGTTTTGAAGTTGTTCTTTTGTTTGTTGTTCTAATTTTACTTCTGCTTCCATGTTTATTGAAAACTTTATTAGACTTTAATCGATAAGTATTATCTTTCCGAGCGATAGATATTTTTTCTCGGGCAAATTTTACGGCTTCCTTATGATCAACAATTGGATTTGGATAATCTCTTCCAAGTATACATTTATACTTTGACTGCATTTCTGAATTCATTTTCCAAGGCTCATGAATAAATGAAGACGGAATATTTTTTAATTCAGGCACCCACTTTTTAATAAAGTCACCATCTTTATCATGTTCCATAGACTGTTTTATAGGATTATATATTCTAAGAGTGTTTATGCCTGTCACACCCGACTGCATCTGTAATTGACTATAATGAATTCCAGGTTCATAATCAGTAAATAATTTTGCCAACACATATCCAGATGATCTCCAATCAATCCACAAATCATAACTCGCAAAACTTGTTAACATTGCCCTCATTCTAAATGTGATCCAACCATTGTGAGTTAAAAAACGCATGCAAGCATCAATTAATGGAAAACCTGTTTTTCCTTCTTCCCAAGCCTTTAATCTGTCTTTATTCAAATTCTTGTCTCTCATACCCTCATAACTTGAATGCATGCATTTATATTCTATAGATGGTTGATCCTCTAATTTTTGGATGAAGTGACATCTCCAAGATAATCTTGAGCTAAATGCAGATAAACTCCTTTTATTATACTTTAAACCTTTTTTTTCACATTTATTTTTAAAGTCTTTTATTCTTTTATAAACTTCTTTAACTGAAAGTGTTCCATTTGTAAGATGTGGCGAAAGTCTTGAACAGTACTTATCTGAATAATTTGGACCAGAGATATTTGGCACATAATTATCTAATTTTTCATATAAAAATTTATTTAAGAGTTTTATACCTTCTTGTCTTCCACCCTTTTGATATATATATATTTTTTCCTTAGAAGAAATTAAATCTTCCTTATCTAGAGTTATAGATTTAATCGAATGTTTTAACTGATTTAATATTTTTGGTGTTTCAAAAATATTCTCCAACATTCTTTTATTCCTTAAGCTAGACCATTTACTTCTATCATTTAATTTTCTAATTACTCCATTTGTTGGATATTGAAAAAAATTCACATTATTTTCGCTACACCAATTCATTACATTCATATCTCTTTTGTAAGTCCAAGAATTTGAAGTTTCTTCATGTGCGAAAATTGATTTTAAATTATATTTTTCTTTAATAAGTTCAAAAAAACTAATTGCATCACTTTTAAAAATCAAAAGTTCAGCTTTCATATTAGAAATATCTCTCTTTAGTTCTAAAAGACAATCATGAATAAAATACCAGTGTCTTTTTGATGCAAAAGGTTCTTTCCAATAATCAGTTTCAAAAATATAAACTGGTAATATAGGAATATTTGTCTTTGATGCTTCTAATAAAGGCTTGTGGTCAATAACTCTTAAATCTCTTTTAAACCAAACTATTTGACAGGATTGTTTCATTTTAATGATTTAAGATCAAAAAAGAAAAAATAAAGGAAAGTAATGAGATTTATTTATTCAAAGCCATATTTTTTTAATACTTTTTCATATATTGGGTAACTTAACTTTTCATTATTGTATTTTTTAAATATATCATAAATTTTTGTTAACTTATTCGTTTTAATAGCTTTTTTGACATTTTCAAAATGACCTTCTGCAGTTTTAAATTGATTTTCAAAATGTGATGCCACACCAGAGTGTATTTCATACCAAAATTTTTTTTGATGAGGCATTGGACTCATCATCTTTAATGCACTTTTGCCATCTTTCACAATATTATAACATACCGCTAACATATAATTATCCATAACTGCAAAATTCCCTGTATCCATTTTATTAGCAGTTAACCCCATTTCCCAACAACCACGATGAAATTGACATTCATTATTTAAGGTGTCCTTAGGTTGTTCATTGGAACTACTTACATTGTCTAATGTACAATTACCTCCAAATGCTACATTCATAGCTAAACTACTTAGTACGCTTGGATCTCCTGAGTTTTGTTCAAATGCTTTGTTAGCTGTGCTAAACATTTGTTCCCAATTTTTTTTGTGAAATTCAATTATTGTTTTAACCTGAAGCCCTTTAGAAGATTTAGGATCAAGCCTTAAAGCATTTTCAATATATTTTGATGCGTCCTTCAACAAATGATTATTTTCTTGATCAGGATAATCTGCATATAGATTTCTGGTTCGCGCAGCTAACCATACCCAGGCATCAGCATAATTAGGATCTTTTTTAACAGATTCCTTTAAACAATTTACAGCTTTCATTCTATCTTTTAAAACTATTTCTGAGTTTCGTGCTAGATTTATACATTCATATATCGTTATATCACTGGTTTTACTACTTGCTATTTTTTTATTAATATCTTTAGAGAGCACTGCCCCTGCTCCAACTAATTCATTAATAATTTTTTTAATTATTTCATCTTGCAAGGCAAAAATATTTTTTCCAGTTAAATCCCTATCATATGTTTCAGACCATATGTTTGATATGTTCTTACCATCAATCAAATCAACTTTTACTCTTAACATATTATCGATTTGAATGATGTTACCATCTACCAAATAAGAAGCGTTTGTTTTTTTTGATACTTCACTTAAATCTTTTGGAATTTTTTTTAAATTCAATATATTCAATGATTTTGAAGACTTTGTTAGTTTTGATCCTAAGTCTTGTGAAATACCGAGGGCTAGAAGTTTTTCTTTTTTTGTGTCACTTAGACTTTTAAAAGGAAGTACGACTATTTTACTGGTATCAAGTTTTTTCTCAGTTTCGAAAATTCCAGTAAAAAATAATCCTATAAACACAGCAGCTACAGCACCGCCTACTAATCCAATAAGTTTTGCCTTTGATGATTGAGTTTTTAATTTTCTTTTTTGTGAAGAGTCCAATAACAAGTCATATGCGTGAAATATATTTTCCTTGACCTTCTGCTCACCAAGATCATTAAATTCATACTTTGTTTTCTTAACAACCAAATCATAAACATTCTTTGCTATTGTTATTCCACCAGGCTGTGCCAAGGCCTCTAAACGAGCGGCAATGTTTACACCATCGCCCATAAGATTCCTATCACCTTGCTTCACAACATCACCCATGTTTATACCTATACGGTATTCTAATTTGACCTGTGTAATTTCTTTGGTATTACGCTCTTTAATTTTCTTTTGGAACTCTACAGCCATATTGATAGCTGCTACAGCGCTTGGAAATTCTGCAAAGACAGAGTCTCCACCTGTATTAAATATTCTGCCCTTCTGCTTTTTGATGATAGGCTCAATTATTTTATTACATTCATTGAGACTTGCTAAAGTAGCATCTTCGTCTTTTTCCATATGTTTACTGTAACCAACAACATCCGTGGCAAATATAACAGCAATTTTTCGGTCAGTATCTTGAGTAGACATAGATGAATTAACTATACATATTTAATGCTAATTGAAAATATTTAATTTAACTAAAATTTCCAGAAATTAGTTTTGCACTTTTGAATTCCACTTTTTTAGGTTTTTTTCCATAAAATCTAGAAATTCTAAGTTGATCTTTAGCTTCGTCTGTTGCTTCTTGAAGTGATCCTTTAATAGGCCTACTTGACCAATTTCTTCCATCTACAATAAAAGTTATAATATATGTTGTTTCCATAGTAATTACCTTTAGCTAAACTTATAAAGCTTTGCCTTTAGTAAGATGTAATACTTTTATTGTTCCAATCTTAGAGATTAAATCTCTTAAAGTTATGCCTTTAGCCTGAGTTTTAGGTGGAGCAAGAAACTCTGAAATTGGCTCAATAGATAGAAATCTTTTTCTTTCTTGAGGATATCTCCTTGAATGAAAAACAGGAATTGTATCGGAATCTAATTCGATAAAATCTTCTGGATGATCCTGTAGATTAATTACTGCTTTGGGTGGGATATGCACATTAAAATTTTGTTTACAATGATCAGGCTGTATCATGAAAACGTTATTATGATAATTTACATGATCAATCGCAATGCAAGAGTAGCATTTTTTACAATATACTCTAGTGGAACTTGCATCATCTCTTAAATGAGTGACAACCATATTTTTTAAACCAAAGTGGTTTGATATATCAGAACGCAAATAAACTGAATAAAGAATATTTTTTGGTTTTTTACCTCCATTCTTTTCAGCCCAACTTAAAGCTTGTCTGCAATCCTCACAGGCACACATAAGGGAATATTTTGGAGATGTGTCATTTAATTCTAGTCCACATTGACCACAAATACATGAAATTTGATTATTTTTTTCCATAAGATAATTTTAAATAAAAAATATAGAATTGAAATATATTAATTTTAACAAAAGTATTTATAAGTTAATTACAATCCCTTCCATTCTTTTCCCAATAAGCATAAAGACATTCCTAACCCAGTTATTATAAGACCAATACTTACTGAATATAAAACATAATCTATAGTCAAATTTTTAAAAACTGCAAAATAACCCAATATGACAACACATAAAAATCTTAAAATTCCAACTAGAATTGGCTTTATCATTTTACCAGTACCTTGACTTGAAAAATAAATAGCTTGGCCAAGCCCAAAAAGACAATAAAATGGTGTTACAATGAAAATATACTTTAAACAGTATTTAATTACATCAGGGTTTGAGGAAAAATTCTGATATAAATAATGGGGAAAAAGATTAACAAAAAATCCAATAAAACCAATGATTAAAAAACATACAATTCCACCTGTTAAAGCTATCTTTCTAGCTCTAGCAAATTGCTTAGAACCAAAATTAATACTTACAGATGCTGTTAAAGCAGCACCTATTCCAAATATAATAGGCGTCAAGATCAGCTCTAATCTTGCACCTATGCCATAACCAGCTAAAGCATTTGGCCCAAAATTTCCAATATAACCAGTCATAACTCCAACTGTAAGTGCAATAGTTATGCTATTTAAGAGGCCGAGACCTCCCACTTTCATAATATCTAAAAAAATAAAATTCGAAAATTTATGAAACTTAATTCTTAAAAATTTTTGCTTAAAAATTAAATAGTTAAATAAATACGCCATCATAATTATATGGCAAACAACTATTGCAATAGCTGGCCCAAGAAAACCAAATTTAAAGCTACCATTTATACCAAATGTAAAAACATATGATAAAATTATTTGACAAAAACTTCCAATTACAATTGCTTTTGAAGGTATAAAAGTATTTCCTAAACCTCGAATAATTGAAGCTAATATATGGGTTAGCCAAAAGAAAATTGAAAATGCAAAAAATACTTTTGCATAATTTATTGCCCCAACTAAAATTATGTCAGTTGCACCCATAAATTTAAAAATATTTTCTGAAAATAATAAAAAAATTATTGTAAAAATTAATGCCATACCAAATGCAATTAAAATCGAATGAGAGCTCGATACTTCAGCTCTTTTAATGTCTTTGCTACCAATTGCCCTTCCAACAGAAGAAGTAACTCCACCACCAATAGCTCCTGCAGCCATCATCAACATAAGCATTTGAAAAGGAAAAATTATAGCTATTATAGCTAATGCTTCAGTGCCTAAATAACCAAGAAATATCGCGTCTGCAAATGTTGCTATTGTCCAAGCAATCCATGCAAATGCATTCGGAAGACCGAGTTTCCATATTATTTTAAGGATTGATCCATTTAAGATTAAAGGTAAGTTTGATATAATATTCTCCTTAAAACTCTTTATTCACAAAATGATGTTATAAATTCACAAGTTAATTATTTTAATGGAAATGTCGATGTAGCATGACATAGAATATCTCTGCTATCTTCTGAATAGACTTTTGTTTCACCAATTGCTATTGAGCTTCCAAATCTTTGTACTTCACTTTCAATTATAAAATAGTCTCCGAAAGCTGGCCTTATAAAATTATTATTTTGGGAAAGTGTTCCTCTTTGCGATTTAGTGGACGTATTCATCGCAATAGACATAACGGTATCTATAACTGACATTAAAATTTGTCCTGACAGAGCACCTGTTACAAATTGGTAATCTTTTGAGTTTTCTAA
>CACNQW010000022.1 GCA_902622745.1 uncultured SAR116 cluster alpha proteobacterium | reverse complement strand
TCGGTCGGGAATTTCGCAACCTGACACAATAATTGATATTAAAAATATAAAAGAGTTAAAAGAAATAAGTAATGATAATGGATCATATACAATTGGTGCCGCGGTTGCAGGTGCAGTTTTAGACGAAGAAGAAGATTTTGGTAATAATTGGCCAGGTGTTCTTGAAGCTTTAAGATTAATTGGCTCTGAACAAATACAAGGTAGAGCTTCATTAGGTGGTAATCTTTGCAATGCCTCACCTGCTGGAGATAGTGTGCCAGCATTAATAGCATCTGGTGCTACTGTAAAAATACAGGGTCCTGAAGGCGAAAGAAATATGCCTATTGAAAGCATTCATGCTGGTCCAGGTAGAACTAATTTAAGAGATGGTGAAATTGTTGTTAACTTTAAATTTCCAAAAAAACAAAAAAACTCCGGTGATGCTTACCTTCGAATGATACCTAGAACTGAAATGGATATAGCTGTCGTTGGTTGTGCTGTTAATGTTACAATTGAAAATGAAAAATGTGTTGATGCAAGAGTTGCTCTTGGTGCAGTTGCTCCTACAGCATTGTTAGTTGAAGATGCTTCAAAAGCCCTAATTGGATCAAATTTTGAAGAAGAAGCCGTAGAAAAAGCAGCTTTGGCATGTGAAGCAGCTTGTAATCCTATCGATGACAAAAGAGGAACTGTAAGCTATAGAAAAAAAGTATCAAAAGTATTATTCAAAAGAGCTTTAGAAAAAGCAATTTCACGAGCGAAAAGAGGTTAGATAATATGGCTAAAATACAGGTAAAAACAAAAATTAATGGTGAAGAAACAGAATTTCTTTGCCAGCCCTATGATACAGTTCTAGATGTGTTAAGAAGAGATTTAAATATGACTGGAACAAAAGAAGTTTGTAGTTCTGGAGATTGTGGTGCATGTAGTATCACCATGGATGGAAGACTAGTATGCTCCTGCTTAGTATTAGCTGCAGAAACAGAAGATAAAAACATTGAAACTATCGAAGGAATGGCAAAAAATGGTAAGTTTAATGTTTTACAAAAAACCTTTCTAGAACATGCTGCCCTTCAATGTGGAATATGCACCCCAGGAATGTTAGTTGCCGCAAAATCTCTTCTTGAAAAAAATACAAATCCCACGGAGACTGAAATTCGTTATTGGTTAGCTGGAAATCTTTGTAGATGTACAGGATATGACAAAATTGTAAAAGCAGTTCAAGCTGCAGCCGAAGAGATGAGGGAGAATGCATAATGAATGAAATTGATAACAAATGGATTGGTAAAAATACAATTAGACCAGATGGAGCCGATAAAGTAACTGGAAGAGCTGAATATGCTGCAGACACTATAATGCCTGGTATGATTTGGGGTAGAGTTTTAAGAAGTCCACACCCTCATGCTACAATTAAATCTATAAATACAAAGAAAGCTGAAGAATTAGACGGTGTTTTTTCGGTTGCAACATCAGCTGACTGTGTAGATTTCCCAGTTGACACTCCTGTTTTATTAGGAATTCAAGATATAAGATGGATGGCAAGAAATGTATTAGCAAAAGAAAAAGTACTTTTCCATGGTCATCCAATTGCTGCTGTAGCTGCAAGGACAGAAGAAATAGCAGAAAAAGCTTGTGAATTGATAGAGGTTGATTACGATATTCATCCTTGGGCTATTGAGATAGACGATGCAATCAAGCCTGATGCTCCAATTTTACATGATTTTATTAAATTTGATGGAAAGCCCTCAAATATTGCAGGAACATTAGAACATAAAAAAGGAAATGTTGAAGAAGGATTTAAGGAAGCTGATATTATAATTGAAAAAGAGTTTGAGACAGCTGCTGTTCATCAAGGTTATTTAGAAACACACGCTTGTTTGGTAAGTGTATCTCCTGATGACAGAACCACCATATGGAGTTCAAGCCAAGGTCAATTTATGGTTAGAGCAATGACGTCATTCATTACAGGCATTCCTCAAAGTAGCATAAGAGCTATTCCTGCGGAGATTGGCGGAGGATTTGGAGGAAAAACCATTGTCTATCTTGAGCCTGTGGCTACAATTTTATCAAAAAAATCGGGTAGACCTGTGAAAATGGTTATGACTAGAGAAGAAGTAATGAGAGCAAGTGGACCAACATCTGGTTCTAAAAGCAAAGTTAAAATTGGTGCAAAAAATGATGGTAAAATTACAGCAGCTCAAGGTACTTTTTATCTTCAAGCTGGTGCATTTCCAGGAGCCCCAATTAGAGGTGCAGCTGGATGTTGCTTGGCGCCATATGACATACCAAATGCACATACTTTTGGCTATGATGTTGTTTCAAACCGTTCAAAGGTTGCAGCTTACAGAGCACCAGGCGCACCTATTGGTGCATATGCTGTAGAATGTGTACTAGATGAAGTTGCAGAACAGCTGAAAATGTGTCCTCTAGAGTTTAGATTGAAGAATGCAGCCAAAGAAGGAACTAAGGCAGTACATGGACCAACTTATCCTCTCATGGGCTATGTTGAGACCCTAGAGGCTTGTTTATCGCACCCACATTACAAAGCTCCTTTAAAAAAACTTCAAGGAAGAGGTTATGCGAGTGGATTTTGGTTTAATGCTGGTGGCGAATCAAGTGCTCAGGTTAATATAACTGAAGATGGCAATGTTGTAGTGACAACTGGACATCCAGATATTGGTGGTTCTAGAGCATCGATAGCAAATATTACAGCTGAACTTTTAGGAATTGATGTTAATAGAGTATCTGTACTAATAGGTGATACAGCTACAATTGGTTTTAGTAATTTAACAGGTGGAAGTCGTGTTTTATTCGCTTCAGCCCTGGTTGTCACAGAATCAACAAACCAGGTAATTGATATACTTAAAGATAGAGCATCAAAGATCTGGAAGATCGACAAAGAAGCTATAGAATGGGAAAATGGCCAAGCTCGTCCTGCCGGAGATAATGCAGGTAATTTCAAACCATTGTCTCTTGCTGAGCTTGCTGATCAAGCAACACCAACTGGTGGTCCTATTGGAGCAGGACATCAAGTAAATACTGTTGGAGCAGAAGGCGGTTTTGCCACACACATATGTGATGTAGAAGTAGATATAGAGCTTGGCATCGCTAGAGTTATAAGATACACAGCTGCACAAGATGTAGGAAAAGCAATACACCCTGCTTATGTTGAAGGTCAACTTCAAGGTGGAGTTGTTCAGGGTATTGGCTGGGCATTAAATGAGGAGTATATATATAATAAAGAAGGTAAGCTCGATAATCCTGGATTTTTAGATTATAGAATACCTGTTTGTTCTGATCTGCCTATGATCGATACAATACTTGTAGAAGTGCCAAATCCAAAACACCCTCAAGGAGTTAGAGGTGTAGGAGAAGTACCAATAGTTCCACCATTATCAGCAATTGCAAATGCTATTTATAATGCTATAGGAACAAGGTTTTACAGTTTGCCTATGTCTCCACCTAAGGTGCTAGAAAAAATTAGCGATTAGATATTATAAAAGCCCGCTATCAAAAGCGGGCTTTTATAAAAAATTTCATTTAATTAACCTTAAAGCTTTTTATCATTTCAATATAAGTGTAATTATATTTATATATTAATAATATACTATTAAAATAATTAGGGGCCCTTAATAATGTCAAACGATGAAATTAATCGTAAAATAGCAGTAATATTTGCCACTGATTTAGTTGGCTATAGCAAACATATGGAAAAAGACGAGAATGCTACATTACGGGGTCTTCGTGAATGTAACAAGATCATTGAACCTCTTATAAAAAAACAAAAAGGCCGAATATTCAATACAGGAGGAGATTCTGTACTTGCAGAATTTCCAAGTGCTGTTGCTGCCGTTGATACGGCTGTAGAGTTCCAGAAACAGATTAAAGCCCGTAATGAGAAAGAAACAACAGACGTTAAGCTTGAGTACCGTATAGGTGTCAATATGGGTGATGTTGTTAAGGAGGGTGATAATTTATTAGGTGATGGAGTAAATATTGCTGCCAGATTAGAAGCTCTTGCTCAAACAGGTGGAATAACAATATCTAAGAATGTTTATGATTTAGTAGCTAATAAGACGAAGTATGAGTTTAATGACCTTGGTATACAGAAAGTAAAGCAGAACCAATTTCATGCTTATGATCTATTATTAGATCTAACACAAAAGAGAAAGCTTAAGACACAATCATCGAATACCAAGATAGTAGCTATGATAGGAGGTGTCATAGCTGCTGTCTTCATAGGAATATTCTTCTCCGGAATATTGGATACAGAAACTAAATTAAATAAAGATAGTACTGTTTCATCCTTATCTATTCCTACTATCTTAGTTTATCCATTCGAAGATTTGTCAAATACAGAAAATACCAAAGGTATTAGTCCTGCTTTAACAGAAAGTATGATCTCAAGCCTTTCTAAATATATTGGCATAAGAGTTTTATCTAGAACTACTAGTCAACATGCAAAAAATAATAATTATTCAATAAAACAATTTATAGATGAATATAACGCTGATTATGTAATCAAAGGATCTATACAGACTATTTTAAATCAATCTCGTATAAATCTTCAATTAGTTGATTTAAAGCAGAATAAAGTAGTTTGGTCTGATAAAGAGGAATTTGAATTAAAAGATATTTTCAAAGTTCAAGATAATATAGGAAATAAAATACTAAAACATCTTCAAATAAAAGTAGTCACAGGATCGACTGGTGATTTATATTCTAAAAGATTTAAAAACATTGAAAATTTAACTTTAGTTTTGAACTCTCGTGCTGAGTGGAGAAAATACACAATTGACGGTCATAAAAAATATGTAGAATATCAAGAAAAATTAAGAAAAAATTTAGGACCAAAATCACCAGCCATATATAACGGTATGGCATGGGAAATTTATCAAAGAATAAGGCTTGGTTTATCAAAAGATAAAAAAAGTGATATAAAAAAATTAGTAGAATACTCTAAAGCTGATGTTGCTGCTTACAAAGATGCATCTGCATATGCATTGAGAGCTTTAGTTGAATTTCGTTATGGTTCGAAAGATTGTGAAAAAACTAAATCATTTGTGAAGAAAGCTATCGATGCAGGTGGCTCAGTAGATTCTTTTACAATTGCTGGTTCAATATACAAAAGATGCTCTGATTTAAAATCAGCAATTTCTTTTTACAAAAATGCATTACAATTGGCTCCAAATGACAATGGATTTTTTATTACCAAAAGTTTACTTGCTGCTTATTATCAAAATAATGACTTAAATTCGATTGAAAGTACAATAGTACCAAAATTGAATGTTAAAGATATAGATCCAGTAATGCTGGGGTTTTATTCGTATGTTCTTTTAACTAAAGGAAAAGATGAGGATGCCAAAAAATTTTTTTTGAAAGCAAAAGAAAAAGGATTGACGCGAAAACGTTTAAGTCTATTTGTTAATTATAAAAAAGTATTAAATGAATTTATTGAAAAGTTAAAACCGCTAGGAAGTTTAGACTAATTACTTAATCACCAATAACTATTTCATCTCTTCTATGGTCAGATCCTCCGTATAATTTATTTTTTAAAATAAATAAATTATTATCTAGAATAGTACTCAATAACTAAATTTGTTTCCATCTGAACTGGATATGGAATCTCATCAGGTGCAGGTATTCTTAATATTCCACCAGTGAATTTAGAATGATCGATTTCAATATATTCTGGTACATCTCGTTCAGGAGACTCTAAAGCTTGTAAAACATATGGTATCGTTTTAGCTTTCTCTTTTAAAGATATAACATCACCTACTTTAATCATTCTGGAGGGTATATTACATCTTTTGTCATTAACATTAACATGTCCATGATTAATTAATTGCCTACAAGCAAAAACAGTTGGAGCTAATTTCATTCTATAGATAATTGCATCCAGTCTACATTCTAACAAACCAACGAGATTAGCACCAGTATCACCTTTTCGTCTTACAGCTTCTACATAATATTTTTTAAATTGTTTTTCACCAATATTTCCGTAATAACCTTTTAACTTTTGTTTAGCCATTAACTGTACACCAAAGTCAGTGGGTTTTTTTCTTCTTTGTCCATGTTGACCAGGAGCATAATCTCTCATATTCAAAGGAGATTTGGGACGACCCCATAAATTAACGCCAAGACGTCTATCAATTTTATGTTTTGAACTTAAGCGTTTGTGATCAGATTTAGCCATACATATCCTATTTTTTCCTTAAAATAACGTTTGAATCATTAATGTCAAGCTTGTTTATTGTATTCATACAAAGATTTTATTATACCATTTAAAGTTTTTATTTCTTGGGATGATAATTCTGCCCTATTAAATAAAACTTTAATATTTTCCATAATTGATTTTTTCATAAAATCTGAATGGAAAAAACCTGAGTTATTTAATTTTTCAGTTAAATTTTTATAAAAATAATCCATATCTTTTATTGTAGGAGAAATATTTTGAGAAATTTTTGAATTTTGATCTAAAATTAAATCATTAAAAAATTTAAAGAATTCCCAACATATCAATGAAACTGCATGAGATATATTTAATGAAGAAAAATCTGAATTAGCTGGTATATAAATCAATTGATTTGCAGTAATTAAATCTTCGTTTGATAACCCTGAACTTTCACAACCAAATAAAATACCAAATTTAAAATCATTTCTAGAAAACTCAAGTTTATTTAAAGAAGAAACTGTATCGACTAAATTCAAAATTTTAATATTTAAGTCTCTTTTTCTTGCAGAGGAAGCAAATAAATAATTTAAATCATTACAAGCTTCAGAAACGTTATCAAACACTTTAGTATTTGTTATAACGTCGTCAGCACCAGCTGCAGTTGATATTACATCTTGATTTGGCCAACCATCTCTTGGATTTACAATCCTTAAATTTTTAAAATTTAGATTTTTCATTACTCTTGCTACAGAACCAATGTTTTGACCTAATTGTGGCTTAACCAATATTATAAAGACATTATTCATATAAATTATTTATATCGCCAATCTGTACCATTTGCATTGTCTTCTAAAACTATTCCTTCATCATCTAAAGATTTTCTTATTTTATCTGCTAATTCAAAATCTTTTTTGGTTTTAGCATTTGCTCTTTTTTCAATAAGTTCTAAAATTTGTCTTTTTGATAGTTTATTAGTTGATAAATGATCTTGATTAAATGAATTTGTTTTAAACCAATTTTCTGAAGTGTTTTCAAGCAATCCTAAAATTGGTGATGAATTTTTTAAAAGCTGTGCAGCCTCAAAACTTCCCTTATTAGCTTGTTCAGACAAATAATGTAATCTAGAAAAAACTTTAGGAGTATTAACGTCATCTTCTAAATTAGTTAATATTTCATTATCAGGGTCACCATTTACAGATAAATCTTCAACTGATCTATACAAACTTGATAATGAAGTATTTGCTTCTAAAAGAGAATTATTTAAGAAATTTAATGGCGCTCTATAGTGTGATTGTAACAAAAAATATCTTATAGTTTCACCCTTAAATTTATTAAGAAGTTCTGATATACTTACAAAGTTCTTAAGAGACTTAGACATCTTAACATTATCAATATTTACATAACCATTATGCATCCAGTAATTTGCTAGAGAATTAGAGTTATTTGCACATCTAGATTGGGCAATTTCATTTTCATGATGAGGGAAAATTAAATCTGCACCACCTCCATGAATGTCAAATTGAACTCCTAAATATTTTTTACTCATCGCAGAACATTCAATATGCCAGCCTGGCCTGCCCCTTCCCCATGGGCTTTCCCATCCTGGTATGTTTTGCTCTGAAGGTTTCCAAAGAACGAAATCTCCAGGATTAATTTTATAATCAGCGATTTCAACTCTCGAACCAGAAATCATTTCATCTAATGTTCTATTAGACAAACTTCCATATTCTGGAAATTTTTTAATATTAAATAAAACATGCCCTTTTGATAAATAAGCAAATTCATTTAAAATTAGATTTTCTATCATTTTAATCATTTCTGAAATATGTTCAGTTGCTCTGGGTTCATAATCTGGATATAAATTATTTAATGATGTACAATCTTTTTGGAAATCATTAATTGTTTTATCAGTAAGATCTTTCAAGGTAATTTTTTCAGATATCAAACGATCATTTATTTTGTCATCAACATCTGTAATATTTCTTACATAAGTCACTTTTGGATACTTATACCTTAACAATCTTACAAATGTATCAAAAACAACCAAGGGTCTGGCGTTTCCTATATGTATTTTATCATATACAGTTGGACCACATACATAAATTTTAATATGAGATTTATCTATAGGGATAAAATCCTCAATTTTTTTAGATAATGTATTATAAATCTTTAGCATATTTAATTATCTGTCTTAAGCCTTTGAAAAATTTTTTCTTTTCCTAAAAAAATTATTAAACTTGATAATTCAGGACCTGATGATTTACCTGTTAAAAATGCTCTAATATTTTTAACAATATTAATTTTTTTATCATTAACTTTTAGTGATATATTTTCCAACCACTTTGACCATGTTAGATGATCAATTGGCTGATCTGGAAAACAATTCAAATAGAAATTTTTTGTTTCAAAATCATAATTTTTATCAATATAAAAGTTACCATAAAGAATATCTAGCCACTCATGAATTTGGTCAATTGAAGAAACATTAGTTTTAATAAAATCCCAAAACTCTTCTGTAAAATAAGCTTTATTCTCTGTTATTCTCTCTTTTATGGTGTTAAAATTAATTAAATGAAAAAATTTAACATTAAAATTTTTTAAAAATTCATGATCAAACTTTGTAGGTGCTTTATTAAATGAATTGATATCAAATTCATTAATAAGCTGATTTATAGAATTATGTAATTCAACATTTTGAGAGGAACCAATTTTAGCTAAATAACTCGTTAAAGCTTGAGGTTCTATATTTTGTTTTTTTAATTCATCAATAGACAGACTTCCTATTCTCTTAGATAATCCTCCTCCATCAATATCAGTCATTAATGATAAATGTCCCATTTGAGGAATTTGTGAGTTTAAAGCTTTAAAAATCTGAATTTGCACTGCTGAATTTGTAACATGGTCTTCTCCACGAATTATATGAGTAATTTTAAAATCACTGTCATCTATTACAGACGCTAAAGTATAAATAAATCTTCCATCTTCTCTAACAATAATCGGATCAGAAACAGATGCTGTGTCTAATACACATTCACCACGAACTAAATCATCCCAAATAATTTTCTCACTTTTCAAAAAAAATCTATAATGAGGTTTTTTTCCATTTGATATTTTTTCTTCTATCTCTTTATCCGTTAAATTTAATGATTTTCTATCATAAATTGGAGGTTTTCCAGTTGACAATTGAGCTTTTCTTTTAAGGTTCAATTCTTCAGGATCTTCAAAACATGGATAAACTAATTGTTTACTTATTAACAAATCTAAAACTTCTTTATATTTGTTAATTCTTTGGCTTTGTTTAACTTCACTATCCCAATTCATACCTGCCCAAACAAGATCTTTTTTTATTTGCTCTTCATAAATCAAATTAGATCTCTCGATATCAGTATCGTCAATTCTCAACATAAAATGGCCTGATATTTTTTTTGCCAATAGATAATTTATTAATGCGGTTCTAAAATTTCCAACATGTAAATTACCAGTCGGACTAGGGGCAAATCGTAGCTTATTCATTATATTTTCCAAAAAATTTTTCTGTTAAAATTTAATAAACTCTGGGTACGTTTATGTAAAGTTAATTAATTCCAATTTGAAAAGCCACTAGTTAATGGAAACCTTCTATCTCTGCCAAAAGCTTTATCTGTAACTTTAGGACCAGGAGCTGACTGAAAACGTTTATATTCGGCAATAGATAATAATCGAGAAACCTTTTTGACTTCGGTTTCATTGAAACCTTTACTAATAATGTTTTGAACAGATAATTCTTTTTCAACTAAGTTTCTCAAAATTTCGTCTAAAATATTATAATCTGGTAAACTATCAGTATCTTTTTGATTATCTCTTAACTCAGCTGAAGGTGGTTTATTAATAATATTATCTGGCATCACTTTTGAATTTGGGCCTAAAAAAAATGAAGAGTGGTTATTATTTCTCCATTTACATAATTCAAACACATCTGTTTTCCAAACATCTTTTATTGGAGCATAACCTCCACACATATCTCCATACAATGTAGCATATCCAACAGCGTACTCTGACTTATTACCAGTTGCTAAAAGCATATATCCAAATCGATTAGATAGAGCCATTAATAATAAACCTCTCAATCTTGATTGAATATTTTCCTCTGTAATACCTATTTTAAAATCTGGACCTTTAAAATCTAAAAGTGTTTTATCAACAATTTTCATGCTGTCTTGAATGTTTAATTCATTATATTCTACATCAAGAAAATGTAGAGCTTCCTTAGCATCATTTAAACTTTCATTACTTGTATAAGGGCTAGGCATCATCACGGCATGAACATTTTGAGGGCCAAGAGCATCAACAGCAAGTGATGACACTAAAGCAGAATCTATTCCTCCAGACATTCCTAAAATAACTCCAGGAAATTTATTGTTTTTCACATAATCTCTTAAACCTAAGACAATTGCTTTATACAAACTCTCATATTTAGTTGAAGATTTAATTATATCTCCTTTTCCAATCCATTTTTTATCTTTTGAAAAATTGATTATAGAAATATCATGTTCAAATGATTTGCAACTCAAAAATATTGAACCATCATCATTTAAAGCAAAAGAGTTACCATCAAAAACCAGTTCGTCCTGACCTCCATATCGATTCAGATAAACTAAAGGAAGTTGATTTTCTCTAATTCTAGATATTACAACCGACAATCTTTCATTATTTTTGCTTAAAGTAAATGGAGACGCATTTATTGAAACTATAATCTCTGCTCCCGATTCTGCCAGGCACTCAATAACATTTTCTCTCCAAATATCTTCACAAATTGGAATTCCAATTCTTACTCCTTTAATACTAACTGGCCCAGATAAATTTCCAGGGGTGAATATACGTTGTTCGTCAAAAACCCCAGAATTTGGTAATTCGTATTTATCTCTAAATGTAGAAATTTCTCCATTTTCAATTATAAATACTGAGTTTCTAATAGTATTTTTTTCTTTTCTTGGAGCGCCAACAATTATCGATGATTTACAATCTTTTGTTGCTTTAGCAAGTTTTTCTAATCCTTTATCTACTAAATCTAAAAAATCTTCTCTAAGAACCAAATCATCAATTGGATAACCAGAAATATAAAGCTCTGGCGCTACTAATATATCAACACTATCATCTAAATTTGACCTTACAGAAATTAATTTATCAACATTACCAATTACATCTCCAACCAAAGGATTTAGTTGCGCTAATGCAATTTTTAGATTTGTTACCATAGTTTATATATAGTTATAAATTCTACTTCTTAAATAGAAATTCTCTTCCTAATTTAACCATTGATTTTCCACCATAGGAAACAATATCTGCTGTAGCGTATGTTTCGGACCATTTACTGGGTAAATATGACCCAGTACCTATAGTATCAACTGGAACATTTGCAAAAGAAAAAACTTTGCATTTTTCAGGGCCAAATCCACTGCTTGCAACAATTTTAACTTTTTGAAAATTAGCATCATTTAAAATTTCTCTTAATCTCCAAACTGAAGCAGCTGATACTCCTGTACCTATTAAATATCTTAATTCTTGTTCTGTTCGATAACCTCTTATTGAATCAGGGGCATTTCTCTCTAATACATTATATGAGCCAGCTACATCTAGACCTTCTAAATATCTACTGCCATGAGTATCTAAACGAAGTGATAACTTTCCTTCTTTTGCAAGGTTTTTAAAATATCTAGCTACTGATAATCCATCCGTAATTTCTTTTCCGAAATAGTCAATTAATACAGTTAGTGGTTCATTTGGAAATGTTTTATGATACATTTTTGCAGCTTCAAGTGTTGTGCCAGCATACCCAACCAAAGCATGAGGCATTGTTCCCAAGCCACTTGTTTTATCAAATAAAGATGCTGTCCTATCTGTAGCACACCCAATAAATCCAACAACATCCTTCTCTTTTTTAGCAGATTCTGAGCCAACAAAAGCACCATAAGCCATTAAATCAGCCATATCAGTTCCTGCACAATGCCTTGCATCCATTGCAAGAAAAGAAGCATATGGTAGAGAGCTTACCATTGATTTTGCATTATAAGCAGCAACACATGTTGCTCCAATCTTTTGTAATAAAGCTGTTTCTAAATCAACAAGATTAAAAAAAGAACCAGATATATATGCTAGAGGTTCGCCAGCACCAACATAATCTCCTTCATCAAAAAATCTCTTAACATTAATTTTACAATTTCTATCTTTTAAAATATTATCTAGCCATTTTAAGGCAGGGTTAAGAGCTGATAACACCGGCCTTCTCATAAAAATTGCATATGTCACTTCAGTATCACCAAATTTTGACACAATAGATTTACTTTTCGTAAAATAACTATCAGTAATTGATGGTAGATCTTTTATATTAGGCCTTGAATTTTCAAATATATCTTTTGAAGTTTTTATTTTATTCCAATTAACCATATTAATAAAATTTTTAACTTAATTACTTTTCCTTTTATTAACTAACAATTCAGCTAAAAGAAAGGCTAATTCAAGTGATTGATTTGCATTTAGTCTAGGGTCACAATGAGTATGATATCTATCACTTAAATTATCTTCTTTAACATTGTATATTCCACCAACACACTCAGTAACATTTTGACCAGTCATTTCGAAGTGAACCCCACCAGGAATGGTACTATTATCGAAATGAACTTCAAAAAAACCTTTAACCTCTTCCATTATATCATCAACTTTTCTTGTTTTATAACCATTGGATGCCTTAATTGTGTTACCATGCATTGGGTCACAACACCATCCAACTGCTAATCCAGATTTTTTAATAGCTTTGACAAGTGGAGATAACTTTTCTCTTACCTGAGAAGCTCCCATTCTTGCAATCAAAGTTAATCTTCCAAATGAATTTGTTGGATTTAGAGTTTCCACTAGTTTTAAAAGTTCATCTGGTTTAGTTGATGGTCCACATTTTAAGCCAATAGGATTTGCTATTCCTTTCATATACTCTACATGAGCACCATCTAAATCTCTTGTCCTATCACCAATCCACAACATATGCGCTGAAGTTGCAAACCACCCCTTTTCTTCTGTTATAGTATCTTTTCTAGTTAGAGCTTCTTCATAATTCAGTAATAAGCCCTCATGTGAAGTGTAAAACTCAGTTTCTCTTAATTGCAATGTATTGCTTGGAGTTATTCCACAAGCTTTCATAAAGGTTAAAGCTTCTGATATTTTTTCAGCTATTTCAATATATCGATTGACTTCATCTGTTCCTTTAACAAATTCTAAATTCCACTCTTGAATTTTATTCAAATCTGCCATTCCTCCACTTGCAAATGCTCGCAACAAATTCAGTGTAGAGGCTGACTTATCATATGCCATTAAAAGTCTATTCGGATCAGGGTTTCTACCTTCTTTTGTAAAGGCCATATCATTGATCATGTCGCCTTTATAACTTGGAAGTTCAATACCATCAATTACTTCGGTTGGAGATGATCTTGGCTTAGAGTATTGACCAGCAAACCTTCCAATTTTAATAACGGGCAATGAGGAGCCATAAGTAAGTACTGCTGCCATTTGAAGTATAACTTTAAAACTATCTCTAATATTATTTGCATTATGTTCTAAAAAAGATTCGGCACAATCACCACCTTGTAATAAAAATGCTTTACCCTCAGCTACAGATGCTAATCTTCTTCGAAGTCTTCTAACTTCTTCTGCAAATACTAAAGGAGGTCTCAGTGAGAGTTCATCCTCAACATATTTAAGTTCATTATCATCATTGTATGTTGGCACTTGTTTTATTGGAAAATTTTGCCAAGAATCAATAGTCCATTTCATATCTATACCTTTTGATCAGATTATAATAAAAATAAATTTTATCAATGTTAATAACTTTTATTTCATTGTGACAAATTCTTCAGCTGCTGTTGGATGTATTCCAATAGTTGCATCAAAATCTGATTTTTTTGCTCCTGCTTTTATCGATACTGCAATACCTTGAATAATTTCGGGAGAATAGTCCCCAAGCATATGAGCACCTAAAACTTTGTCATTTTCATCAACAACAAGTTTCATTAGAGTTTTCTCTTGTTTACCAGTTATTGTATTTTTTAAAGGATTAAATTCAGACACAAATTCTTTTGCCTTTATATTTAATGTTTTCGCATTTTCAAGAGTTAAACCTACAACTGATACTGGTGGCTGAGAAAATACAGCGCTTGGAACATTGTTGTATGAAATAAATCTATTTTTATTTCCAAACTCTCTATCAGAAAATGCGTGACCTTCAGCAATTGCTACTGGGGTTAAATTTATTCTATCTGTTACATCACCAATGGCATAAATGGATTCAATGTTAGTTTGATTAAATTCATTCACAATTATATTGCCTTGTTTACCAGTTTTTAAACCTATTTCATTTAATCCTAACGTTTCTATATTAGGAATACGTCCAGTAGCGCCCATAACTTTATCACTTAAAATTTTTTTCCCATTAGAAAGATGAGTTAAAAATTGATCATTTCCTTCTATTTTTTTAATTGTTGCTTTAGAAAAGACTTTTATTCCTCTATTTTCTATTTGTTCGGTAAGTTTCTTTCTTATATCTAAATCAAAACCCCTTAAAACAAAGTCAGACCTAAAAACTAAGTTTGTTTCAACACCAAAACCGTTAAAAATACCTGCAAATTCTACAGCTATATAACCAGATCCATAAATTAAAATTGATTTTGGTAACTCTTTTAAATCTAATGCTTCATCAGAATTAATCATATTCAAATTACCATCAAATTCAGGAAAACTTGATTTTCCACCCACAGCTATCATAATTTTTTTTGCAGAAATTTTACGTTCTTTTGAACTTTTATTTTTCACTAAAACCTCATGAGCGGATAAAACTTTTCCCCATCCTAGTATTAAATCGCATCCAGAGTTGATTATTAAGTTTTTATAAATACCATGAAGTCGATCTAACTCTTTATTTTTTTTTGAAATCAAATCTTTCCAATTTGATTTAAAACTGCCAGTTTCCCAACCATAACCAATTGCATCTTCAACTTGATGAGAAAATTCAGAACCATAAATTAGTAATTTTTTAGGTACACAACCACGTAAAACACATGTGCCACCTGGTCTATCTCCCTCGATTACAGCTGTTTTGGCACCATATCCAGAAGCTATTCTTGCCGTTCTTGTTCCACCTGAACCTGCTCCAATTACAATCAAATCATAGTCAAAATTATTCATATTGTATTTTTATAAGCGAAAATTAAGTTAATTAAATATTTTTTTAATTCATATTATATTTTACGATAATTTATATTATAGTTCATTTATGTCAAAAGATTTAGAAAATATATTAGTCGTCTCAATTGAACAAGCTGTTGCAGCTCCATACTTATCTAGCAGATTAGCAGATGCTGGAGCAAGAGTAATAAAAGTTGAAAGACATGAAGGAGACTTTGCAAGAAAATATGATGATTTTGTTAATGGAGATAGTGCCTATTTCGTTTGGTTAAACCGAGGAAAAGAGTCAATAGCTTTAAATTTAAAAGATAAAAAGGATCTACAGGTTTTAAAAAATATTATAAAGAAATCTGATATTTTAATTCAAAATTTAGCTCCTGGAGCATTTGAAAGATTAGGACTTAATTTAAAAGAATTAAGAGATCAACACCCTAAACTCATCACTTGTTCAATTACAGGTTTTGGTGAAAAAGGCCCTTATATGAAGCAAAAAGCATATGATATGCTCATTCAAGCTGAAACTGGACTTACAGATTTAACAGGCGTCCCTGAAAATGAAATTGAAAAAGGAAGATCAAGAGTTGGTGTATCAGTATGTGATATTTCTGCTGGAATGACAGCTTTAAATGCAGTTTTGCAAGCTCTAATAGGCAGACAAAAAACAGGTATAGGAAGACATATTTCAGTATCTTTATTTTCAGCATTATCTGATTGGATGAATGTTCCATACTTACAATATGTTTACTCAAAAAAAGAGCCTAAGAGATGTGGGATAAGACACCCTACAATTACACCATACGCATCTTTTGAATGTTCTGACAATTTAGAAATTTTAATCGGAATACAAAATGAAAGAGAGTGGCTTAATTTTTGTAAATTTGTTCTTGAAGATGAAAATATAGCTACTGATGAAATGTTTTGTTCAAATAACGTTAGGGTTGTTAACACAAATAAGTTAGAAGAAATCATCAATACAAAGTTTAAAAAACACACTCGAAATCAAATAATTGAAAAATGTAAATTAGGCGGTATTGCATATGGAAGAATTTCAAATATAGATCAATTCTCAAAACATCCACAAAATCAATTTATTGAAATAAACGCGCCTAATGGAAAAGTAAAGATGATAGCTCCTGGCGCAGAACATGATGGGTTACATCAATACGCAAAACATGTGCCGGACTTAAACTCTAATTCAGAAACAATTAGAGAAGAATTTAAAAATTAAACTAAAAATAAGCTTTACCCTCCATAGCCATTCCGTAAGGATCAGTCTCTGAAAAAGAGTGATATTCTTTATCATTAATTTTTTTTAATTTTAATTTTAAATTCATATTTGCAAAAACTGGAGACACTCCTCTATGAATAAACTTTTTTGCAGTTTTATTAGCATTTTCTTCTGAAAGATGTAACAGCAAGGTCGCTTGTAATGGGCCATGAAAAACAAGATCAGGATAAAACTCTTCTTTAGTACTGTAAGGATAATCATAATGAATTCTATGTCCATTAAATGTAATAGCGGAATAACGAAACATAATTGTGGGATGGGTATAAATGGATTTTTCATTATCAAATTTTTCATAAGGTAACTCAACCTTATCAATATTCTGATTTGTACTTATTTCTCTGTATACAATATTATGAAATTCTTTAATTTTAATTTCATCGTTTACAAAAAATTCATACTTCGCTTTAACAAAACATAATTTTCCAGACTTCCCTTCTTTTAATGAAATATCATCAACTGAAGATATTTTTGTAACCTTATCTCCAATATAAAGTTTAGAATAGAAATCAGTTTCACAACCTGCCCACATTCTTCTAGGAAGAGTTACGGGGGGTAGAAACCCACCTTTTTTTGGGTGAGAATCTTTACCTAAATCAGAATGTTTATAAACTGGTGGTGCTAACGTCCAATGCATACCGCTAGAAGCTACGTCACCTATTTTTGGATTTCCAGGATCTATGTCTAAAGTTGCTCTAAATCTTTGTTCAAGAGATGATGTGATTATATCTTCAGACGTTTCAAAAGAACCTATCCATTTTTTTAATTCTTCAATATTCATATAAATAATTTGTAAAATTTTTGTTTATATTATTATAATCATCAATTATGTCTATAACAAACAACCAATCAAATATTCTTAATCAAAACATAGGTATAGCTGGATGTGGTGAAATGGGCTACCCAATGTTAAAAATGTTATTACAAAATAATATTAATGCGACTGGACATGATATAAAGGCAAGTGAAAACTTTAAAGATTTTGGAGAGAAATACATACCATCAAAGTCAGATTTTTTTTTAAAAAATAGTGTTGTTTTATCAATAGTCAGAGATACAAAAGAAACAGAAGATTTATTAATTAAGAACAATGCTTTGTTATCAAAAAAACATGTTACGATATTAATTTGTTCAACATTACCAATAACTTATATAAAAAAGCTAAAAAAAAATTTGCCAGAACATTTTAGATTAATTGATACTCCAATGTCTGGTTCAACTATTAAAGCTCAAGAAGGCACATTGACATTTATGGTAGGTGGAAAAAATGATGAAGTGCAATATGTAATGCCACTCTTAAATATTTTAGGAGATAATATACTCCATATTGGTGATTTTGGTAAGGGCATGTCTGTTAAATTACTTAATAATTTTATTGCCGCCTCATCAGTATTAGCTACTAGAAATGTGTTAGCTCAAATAAATGACTTCGGATTGACAAAAAAGCAATTGCTAGATGTTGTGAAATGTTCAACAGGTGATAATTGGTTTGCACAAAACTACGATAATTTAAATTGGTCTAAAGAAAATTTTGAAAAAAAAAATACCATGGGCATTTTGGAAAAAGATTTGCTTAGTTATATTGAATCAAAATCAAAAAAGAATACTAACTCTTCTATAGATGATTACGAGAATTCTATTGTGAATGGTATAAAAAATATTCCTAAAGTGATTTAAAATTTTTCTTTAATATCAATGATAATTGTTTTGATCTGACTTTTGACAAAGCCTACAACACTCATTACTTCTGATATTGCAGATTGTATAACTAAGCCTTTATTGCTTTCAATAAAGGATACCGAACTATTATCTAAAGCTTTAATAACGAGACCTTTATTTCTTAACTCAAGCTGATAATTGTAAGTGTCACCAGATGAAACTTTCAATATAATATTTCTTTTTTCAACAATGTCACCAGGCTCCTCAAATCTTTCTTTTTCTTCATCTTCATTAAATTTTGTAGTAACTTCGCCTAAATTTGAACCATCATCATATATACCTTCAACTGTTGGACTTTGATTATCTGAAGAAACAACAACTTTTGCTTTAATAACTCCTCCACCTTGTCTAGATATATTTTTTGTGTTTGTATTATTAGAAACAACATTTGAGTTTGAATTAGTTGAACTCTGATTATTTTGTGACAAATTATCAGATAACCTAATTGTATCATGCGATATTCTCTCAACATCTGTTGAATTTAACTTCACTACTAATTGGTAAGATGCAGTTGCTGAATTATAATTTAATGTTGATGAAATATTTGCAGAAATAGTAGTTGTCCCAACGTCTAAAATAGTTACGACACCTAAACTTGATACTGTTGCCACTGATGTATTACTCGATGTGTATGTGATTGGCAGTCCTGAAATACTTGAAATACCCGCTAATGTGTAACTTAAATCTCTAAAATTTTTAGATTGGTTACTTAAGCCACTTATTGAAGGATTACCAATTGTGATATTTGCATAAACATTAGGATGGTTTGTAATAGAATAATTTGTTACATCACTACCAGAAAACGTTGGTGTTAATGTTATTAACTTTCCTGTACCAATGTCTGCGTTACTAAACACACCAGTGAAAGATCCTGTAAAATCATCACCAGAAACTAATCCATTATAAGATAAAGATGAGGTGTTTAATGACGCAGATGTTGTTGTATCATAGGATTTGCTTGATGCAGTTATACCTGAAACAATTAAAGGTTTAGCAGTAACAGTTGCTGTTGTTGTTTGGCCAGTTGCTACGGAATAGTTGGCAGCTAAACCACCATTAGTTCCATTAGCAAGAGTTATTGAATTTACAGTAACAGTTTTTCCAGAACCAATGTTTTTATTATCAAAAGTAGAATTACCAGTTACATTTAATGTTTCGGAACCAATTAGACCATTTAAAGTCAAAGTTGTATTTGCTAAAGTTGTTGCATCATAAATTTTGTTAGATGTTAATGCAGATACAGTTAAAGCCTTCGCTGTGATGTTAGCTGTGGTTGTCTGACCTGGACTAATCGAATAGTTCGCAGCTAAACCCGTTCCATCAGCTAACGTAATCGAATTAACAGTGACAGTCTTGTCTGTGCCTACATTCTTATTGTTAAAGGTTGAACCGACTGTCTGTCCTAATGTCTCTG
>CACNQW010000021.1 GCA_902622745.1 uncultured SAR116 cluster alpha proteobacterium | reverse complement strand
TAACTCATCATCTTTAACTTTTCCACTTTCAATTGCCATTGCTGCAGTAAAAATTTTTAAAGTTGACCCTAACTCGTAAAGTCCTTTTGTTGCATTGTTAAAAATTTGTTTTTCTAAAAGATTATTGTTTATGTTATTGTCATAATCTGGAAGAGAGATTATGCTTTTAATTTTTCCATTATTTGCATTCATAATTATTCCAGCACCTGCGTTAGCTTGAAATTTTATTATTTGTTCTAATAATAATTGTTTAAAAATATTTTGAATGCCACTATCAATAGATAAGTGAATGTCTTTTGATGACGAAAGTTCATTGTTAAGTTTTTTCTCAATTCCAGATATGCCTTTGCCGTCAATATCAACTTTTCCGATTATGTGTGCAGCTAGAGATTTCCCTGGATACTTTCTGACATAGCTCTCCTCTAGTTCAATACCTGGCTCTCCAATTTTAAGAATTTTATTATAATCCTTGAGGGATATATTTTTTTTTACTTTTAAATATTTTAAGTTTGAAGATAATTTCCCTTTGAAATTAATATTTATTTTATTGCCAAATATTTTTTTAAATTCTAATTCAAATGTTTTTGGGTTTCTTAAAACACTTGGGTTAATAATAAGATCGTACTTTCTTATTGTTGTTGCAATCAAATATCCATTATTATCATAAATATTCCCTCTAATTTCCGACTTTTTTTCGGTTATGTTTAAATTTTGTTGTTTGTTTAATTTTTCTTTAGGCTTTATCATTAGCATTGAAAATGCAACACCAAAATAAACTATGAAAAATGATAGAGAGCATATGAAAAGTTTAAATTTAATTTTCTTTATATTCCCCATTTTATCTTTATCAATTTGCTTGCCTTCTCAAAAAGGCAGGTATCTCTAATACATCGTCCATGTTATCAGTTTTTTCGTTTTCATCGATATCAAGTAAACTAATTTGTTCACTGTTATTTTTTGTCTCAGTAGAATTTTTATTTAGATCAATAAGAGGTTTATTTTTTTGATCATATGTTTCATTTTTAATTTTATTTTTTAAGGGATAAACTTCATCAGCTTGTTCTATTTCATCAACAATGTTTTTATTTTTATTATTGGAAAATAAACTTGATAATTTTTTCAAAAATGGATTTTCTTCTGTACTATTTGTTAAGTTTTCACCCTTTTTATTAAAAATATCTGATAATTCTTTTTCTTTAGTTTCTAAAAATGTCAAAGAATTTTTTTCAGTTTCTGGAGGTGGATTATTTGATTCAGAGTGGCTTTCTAAATCAGCTATCTTTGATTCTAAGTCAATTTGTCCTTCAATCTTTAGACTTTGATCTTCTTTATCACTATCAGTTTGTTCTTTTTGATTTGTGTCTGTTTCAATTTTTTTTACATTTTTGAATGATTGATTTATACCCGTAGCCACAACAGAAATATTAATTATTCCTTCAAGGCTTTCATCAATAGACGAACCAAAGATGATATTTGCATTTTCATTAACTTTTGATCTTATCAATGATGCTGCTTCGTCAACTTCAAACAGTGCCAAATCTAAGCCACCTTTTATATTTAACAAAATTGAAGCTGCGCCATCAATTGAAGAATTATCAAGTAATGGATTATTTAGGGCCATTTCTGCTGCTATTTTAGCACGATTATCTCCAGAATGTTCCCCGGTTCCCATCATTGCTTGTCCTTTATTTTTCATAACGGTTTGTATATCTGAAAAATCGAGATTTATCATTCCAGGTGCAGTTATCAAATCTGTTATTCCTATTATACCTTGATAAAGGACATCATCAGCTAATTGGAAAGCTTCAGAAAATGTTGTTTTATCATTAGCTATTCGAAAAAGATTTTGGTTTGGAATTACAATTAAAGTATCAACTGAATTTTCTAATTTTTCTAATCCTATTAATGCAGTTTCCATTCTCTTTTTACCTTCAAAATCAAACGGTTTAGTAACTACTGCAATAGTAAGTATGCCTTTTTCTTTTGCTTTTTGCGCAATGATTGGTGCGGCACCAGTTCCTGTTCCACCTCCCATTCCAGTTGCAATGAAAAGCATATTTACATCCTCAAGTTCCATCATAATTTCATCTATAGTTTCAACTGCAGCTTGCTCTCCAATAGTATAATCAGAGCCTGCCCCTAATCCTTTAGTAAGTTCTTTTCCCAGTTGTATTTGTGTCTTTGCCATACTTCTTGAAAGTGCTTGACCGTCTGTGTTTGCTACTAAAAAATTTATATTATTAACTTTGGAGTTGATCATAGTGTTAACTGCATTGCATCCTGCACCTCCAACTCCAATTACTGAAATTTTTGGTTGAACATTTTCAATATTTTTAGGTATTGCTAGATTTAAATTCATATTGATGCTCCTTTTCTAATTTTTTTCATAATATAACTTTGAGATATCATTTATATTCCAGATATCAGTAGGTAAAATTTCTTTCATGTTAAACTGTTGTTGTGCTATTGATTGTAGTCTTTCAGGTCTTGATAAATAAGCAAGTTCAGCTTTTATGAGTTTAATATTTTGTTTTTTTTCTAAAATTAAGTCATTTAATTCTAAAATTTCTTTTTCTTTAAGATAGTAATTATTTTTAATCTCATAATTTAAGAATATTACACCTAATATAGTTGTTAATACTAAAATGTGAGTAATTTTAATCATGCAGCAGCCTCACGATTAAAAACAGAACTAAACTCAGTTCTTTTTGCAATTCTTAACTTTGCAGACCTTGCTTTATAATTAATTTCAATTTCTTCATTAGAGGGAAGTATTGGTTTTTTTGTTATTATTTCAAAACTTTTATTTGAACTTTGAATAGGAGGTAAAAATTTTGAAATAAACGATTTAGATTTACCTTGGCATACATTAAGAAAATCTTTAACTATTTTATCTTCTTTAGAATGAAAAGATACTACACATAAGATGCCTTCATGAGATAAAAATTTTTCTGATACAATTAATCCTTTGTTTAGCTCATATATTTCATTATTAATAAACATTCTGATTGCTTGAAAAGTTTTTGTGGCTTTATCTATTTTTTTCTTTTTACCGGGTATAGCTTTTCTGATTATCTCTGCAAGTTCTAGAGTAGATGTAATAGGATTTATTTCTCTAGATTTTACAATATGACGAGCTACTCTTCTTGAAAAAACCTCATCTCCAAATTTGTAAATTATGTCTGCTAACTTCTCAGCACTGTAATTATTAATAATATCTAAAGCCTTAATACCTTTTTTTGACATTCTCATGTCTAGAGGACCATCAAGTTTAAATGAAAACCCTCTACTTTTTTTTGTTAATTGTAAATTTGAAACACCTAAATCGAATATCATGCCTTTTATTTTCTTTTTGGAATAATTTTGTTTTGAAAGCATATGATCAATTTCTGAAAATCTTTTTTGAAAAAAATTAAATCTTTTTTTGTATTTTTCTTTTAATCTATTTGCATATTTTAAAACTTCTGGATCTCTATCAAATCCATAAACTTCACAATTAGTATTTTCTAAAATTGCATTACTATATCCACCTAAACCAAATGTGGCGTCAATAATGACACCATCAGTAATCTTAAATTTTCTTAAATTTTCTAAAATTTCGTCAAGTAGTACTGGCACATGTTCTAGAAAATTATTCATTTGATACACTTATTTTTTTATTAAGTATTAATTTAGGTGGACCATTAGATTGCAAGATTTTTTGAGTATTTTGATATTCTTTTTCATATTCGACATTTGACCAAATCCTAAAAGATTTACCAATTCCTGTAAAAACAGCAATATCATTGATGTTGCCATATGATAAAAGGGATTCTGGGATATTAATCCTACCCTCATTATCATATTTAATTTCAAAAGAGTCTGCCATCATCATTCTAAGAATAGATGCATCTTCTGACATAGTGTCTATCTCATCAATAGCTTCTACGTATTGGCTAATTCTTTTAAGTGTAGTACCTTCGATACATTTGAATTGTAAACTTTTAAATAAAATTAAAGACCCTCCCTCTAAATCAAGATATGTTCTAAAGTTTCTAGGCACGGATACTCTGCCTTTTTTATCGATTTTATTATGAGAAGTAGATAAAAACATAATAATTTCATAATTTGATCACAATATTAATATTTTGGGATAACATGGGATTTGTTGGGAGTCAATGGGAAAATTTTTTTTTTAAGAGAGCTTATAAGCCGGATTCTGTTTTTATGTGATAATTCATCTTAAAAAGTTTTTACAAACTTTTTTTAGCGGCCTACCCAGAAACGTTCAGGAAAAACATAGTTTCTTCTATTTGGCCTTGCTCCAAATGGGGTTTGCAATGCCAATTGTATTGCTACAATTGCGGTGAGCTCTTACCATCACCTTTTCAACCTTACCTATAAGGCGGTATATTTTCTGTTGCACTTTCCCTAGGGTTTCCCCTGCTGGGTGTTATCCAGCATTTTCTTCCTGTGGAGTCCGGACTTTCCTCTGCAATGCAGCTATCACAAAGCTCTCATTTTTAATTATTATATATTATTTTTAAAATTGCAATTTTTTGAGATACATTATTTATTATGATTTTTTTTTATATATTCCCAAGATTTATTTATCATTTTTACGTAATGATTATTTTTTTCTACAAATTCTATTGGTTGCCCTTTTGATATCAAAATATCAGGATGATGTTTCTTTAAAAGGAATATCCTCCTTTGATTAATAACATCTATTGAATCATTAATATTAGAAAGTAAAATTTTATAAGGATCATTTTTGTCATTTATATAGATTTCTTTAAAAAAGATAAATTTTTTTTCATCAAAACCAAATATATTAGATACTTTTTTAAGAAACTCTGTTTCTTCATTTGTTATATCGCCATCAGATTTTGCAATTGTAAATAATAAATGAATAAGGTTTTCAAGTATAGTGGATCTTGGTTTAAATAATTTTGCAAGTTGTTTTGCATAACTGTCAAAACCAAGTACTGATTGTTTTGCTAAATTCCAAACTTTCTCGACGTTATGTAGCTCTTTTTGATTTATAATTAAACCTTTTTTAAAGGCATCTAATTCTTGAGACGAAACATTGCCATCCGCTTTAGCCATTTTTGCCGATAATGCAATAACTCCAATTGTAAAATTAACTTGTCTAACAGCAATACTTTCCGGCAATTTTTTTGAGGTAAATTTGTCGATCGCGTGGCCTGCAAAAACTCCTAATAAACCGCCTAATGGTCCACCAATAAAAAAACCACCAGTTCCTCCAAAGATTTTCCCCCATATACTCATTGTTATAATTATTATACCATTTAACTTGATAACATTATAACAAGTTTAATATTATAAAAAAAATTAACTTTGGAGTATTTTTTGAAAAAGTCGGATTTTACCGGATTAAAATGTCCACTTCCAGTTTTAAAGGCGAAAAGAGTTATTAGAAAAATGAAAAAAGGTGAATTACATCAGTTTCTATCTGATGATCCTGGAAGTCCAATAGATTTTTCACATTTATGTGAAGTTGAAAATTTAGAATTGAATTTTACAGAAACTAATGGGATATATCTATTCAATATTAGAAAATGTTAGCAAATGATAATTAATTTTATAAAGTCAGTTTTATTTAATCTATACTTTTATCTTCTTACTACTTTGTTAGTAATAATTATGTTGCCAGTTTTAGTATTACCTTTTGGATTCGTTAGAGTTGTGGCAAAGATATGGGGTGGTATTTTAGTTTTGGGAATGAAGGTTTGGCTAGGTTTAAACGTAAAAATAATAGGAAATTATCAAAAAAATAAACCTTGCATTATTGCAGTAAAACATCAATCTGCTTGGGAAACAATAATATGTACAAGTATATTTGATATGCCTTCAATTGTATTAAAAAAAGAATTAATCTATATACCAATAATAGGATTATATTTTTTAAAGGGAAGGGCGATACCTATCATCAGAGAAAATACAATTGAATCTTTAAAAAAAATAGTAAAAATGGCAAAAATAAATTTAAAAAAAGGTTCTTCTATTTTAATTTTTCCCCAAGGGACAAGAGTTCCTTTGCATGCTTCAACAAAGGATTATCCATATCAATCAGGCATTTATTTTTTATATTCTCAATGTAATATCCCAGTAATACCAGTTGCTCACAATGCTGGTTTATTTTGGCCAAAGAATAGTTTTTTAAAATACCCAGATAGACATAAAACAAAAACTGTTACTTTAGAAATAATAGATGAAATTCCATTAGGGTTAGATAAAAAAACATTTATGGATAGATTAGAAAAAAGTGTTGAAGATAAAACTAGAAAACTAATTCAAGAGGAAAGTGATGGATGACACATATTATAGACGTATTAATCATCAACTTAATGTATTTAATAAACCTCTGTTAAGTTGTAATTGTAATAAAACCCTTATTGCAAAAATAAAATTGACGGGAATTTACAGAGATGGTTACTGCAAAACAGAAAAAAATGATTTTGGGTTACATACAGTTTGCTCAATCATGACTGATGAATTTTTAGAATTTAGTAAATCTGTTGGTAATAATTTATCAGATCCAGTTCCTGAATATAATTTTTCTGGAGTTTCATCAGGTGATCGATGGTGTTTATGTGCCGAAAGGTGGAAACAAGCATATTTTTCAAATAAAGCGCCCAAAGTAATTTTAGAATCAACAAACATCTTAACTCTTTCAGTGATAGAGTTTAGTATATTAAAGAAATTTTCTTATTAGAAACAATGAAAGGTAAACATTATGCATTTAGATCAAGTTGTTAATGTACATTGTACTGATACAGAAAAGGAAAACAAAGGTAGAGTTGTTAGAATGCATCCTAATGGAATTGATGTTGAATTAAACGATATAATTTTAAAATTTAATAAATTAAAACCACATTTATATGTTTGTAATTATTCAGGATTAGAGTTTGTTATAAAAACTTAAATTATTTTTGGTTAGATTTAGCTATGTCGATAACTTTATCGTCTTTTTGTTTTTCTCTTCTTTTCATGCCAGCTACATCAATAATACCACCTTCAAATACAGCTAATTGATTATATACAATATTACCAGATATTTTACCATTTTCCATGATTACAATATTATCAGCATCAATTTTTCCATTAACAAAACCAGAAATTATTAATTCTTCAGTTTTTAATTCACCCTCAAAAGTGCCATCGGTGTCAACAATGGTTTGATCTGCTTTTAAACTACCAATAAATTTATTTTTTAAAACTATAGTTCCAGAAGTTGAATATTTTCCTTCAAATACTCCATCTCCATCCAATTGAGAACAAGTATCTATATTTTTGATTTTGTCCTTTAAGGGTGACGATATTCTGCTAATTTTAATCATTAGTTATCTAAACAATTTAATTATAAATCTGCAAGTTAAATCTTATTTTTTTTTATTGTTGATAGAGATTTATTCATAATATAAAAGTTAATATTCCATGGAAAAAATTTATTACAATAATCCACTTTTAAATAGATCATCTGAATTGAGAAAAGATGAAAATTTTTTAAGGAATATTTTAGATAGTGAAAATGTAAATTTCATTCCAATGAAAGACGATGAAAATTATTTTTTATCAGAAAAAGAAGAAATTAAACCACTTATTCTTAAAAGACAAGAATTAGAACTTTATACAAAAGATATAAATTTAGATAAAATGATCTTTTTAGGAAAAATAAACGAAAAGTTTTATTTTTCTATAAATATCAAATCGAAAATTGACAAGAATACTCTTGAGATTGATCAAGGTGATATAATAACTGATCAATTAAGAAATGTTATTGGAAGTTTAACAGAATTAGATAGTTCATATTTAGCATTGGCTAAGGGCATGACATTTTGGCATGAAAAAAATAAATTTTGTGGAGTATGTGGATCAAAAACAAAAATAGAAGAGGCTGGTTTTGTTTTAAAATGTATAAATAAAAATTGTAATCAAAGCCACTTTCCTAGAACAGACCCGGCGATTATAACGCTTGTTTCAAATAAAGATAAAGTTTTATTGGCACGTTCTTCTAGGTTTCCTCAAAAAATGTATAGTACTCTTGCGGGATTTGTTGAACCAGGAGAAAGTCTTGAATTAGCCTTAAAGAGAGAGGTGTTTGAAGAGGTTGGTGTAAATGTTAACAAAATTGAATATTTTCAGTCTCAACCCTGGCCATTTCCAGCATCTTTAATGCTTGGTTTTTTTGCAGAAACAGAAGACATTGACTTAAATGTAGATAAAGACGAAATAGAAGATGCAAATTGGTTTAATATTAGTCAATTAAAAGATTTAAATCATCCTAATATTAAAGATGGTTTTAAACTACCTAGATTTGACTCAATTGCAAGAAGACTTGTTAATGATTGGATAAGAAGACATGAATAAAAATAAAATTTTTGAAAAAATTAAAATTAAAGATTCTGAATTTTCTAATAGGATCGTAGTATCTCCCATGTGCCAATATTCTGCAAAACAAGGTTTAATGAATGATTGGCATTTTCAACATTTATCGCAATTTGGATTTAGTGGTGCAGGCTTAGTCATGATTGAATCAACAGCAGTAGAAGATATTGGAAGAATTACCCACAACTGTACAGGTATTTATAATGATGATTGTCTATTATCAATAAGAACTGTGTTAGAAAAAGTCAAAGAACTATCATTAAATAAAGTTAAGTTTGGAATTCAGCTTGGTCATGCTGGTAGAAAAGCATCTACTCAAAGACCTTGGGAAGGAAGATCTTATCTTAGAGATAATCAAAATCCTTGGAAAACTATAGCTCCATCTGCAATTCCATTTGATGTAGGTTGGCCAATTCCAAGGGAGATGAATGAAGAAGATTTACAAAGGGTGAAAACAGCTTTTATCGATGCAACAAAAAAAAGTATTAAAGCTGGATTTGATTTAATTGAAATTCATGCAGCACACGGATACTTATTTCATCAATTTATGTCGCCAATATCAAACCAAAGAAAAGATAAATATGGTGGAAGTCTTGATAACAGAATGAGATTTCCTTTAGAAGTTTTTGAGGAAGTAGTCAAAGTATCAAATAATTTGCCTGTTGGAATGAGAATTACTGGAACAGAATGGGAAGAAAATGGAATTGAAATAGAAGATGCTTTAGTTTTTTCTAACCAACTTAAAAATTTAGGTTGTGATTACGTCTGTGTTTCAAGTGGTGGCAATACCCCAAGCCCCAAAATACCAATTAAAGAGCATTATCAAGTACATTTATCGAAACATATAAAACAAAATTCAGATATTTTAACTAGAACAGTTGGGATGATAACAGATCCAATTAAAGCAAATAAAATACTTGAAAATCATGAAAGTGATATGATTGCAATGGCAAGAGCATTTCTATCTAACCCAAGATGGGTTTGGGATGCTGCTGATATTTTAGGTGCTGAAATTGAAACTCCTAATCAATATGCTAGACGTTTTAAAAAATCTATTTAGATTTTTTTTTATCCTCAGATAATATTTGCATTAATGATTTGTAATGTTCTTCTGACAAATTTAATTCTTTACGTAAATTTTCAATTTTTTTTGCCTCTTCATCAGTAATAATCCCATCTCTTAGAGCCTCGTTAATTTCTGCTTCAAAAAGGGCTGACTTTCTAGATCTTAAATTAGCAAAGGAAGTAGCTACTATTCCTGTCAAAAGGGCTACAGTACATATTCCCATAATAGCTGTAAAAGCTCCAATTACTTTTCCTAAAGGTGTAATAGGGGAGACATCACCATAGCCAACTGTTGTTAATGTAATAAGTCCCCACCACATCGTTTCAGGTATTGAGCTAAAGTTGTCTGGTTGTGCCTCATGTTCTGCTATGTACATTAATGAACTAGATAAAAATAATGCTATTAACATTAGATATAATGCGGCTGAAAATGATTGCCAATCTTCTTTAATAGCACTGAAAAAATCTTCTAAAGCTGTAGAATAATTTGATAGTTTAAGAAGTCTTAAAAGTCTTAGCACTCTTAACCAACGTAAATCAACACCTCCAAAAAATATAGGAAGTATTGAAGGCAAAATTGCTCCCAAGTCAATAATGCCGTTAAAACTTAGGATATATTTCAATCTTTTTTTAACTAAGTTCTTTGAAATCGAATCTGAAGTAGCACTTGCAGACCATACGCGAAGTAAATATTCAATAGAAAATATCACAACAGAGATTGTTTCAAAAATAAAGAATTCATAACCAAAACTATCTCTTATTGATTTTACTGATTCTAAACACACAGCAATTACATTTAATAGAATGAGAATAAATAAGAAAATATCAACAAGTTTACTTGGCAAATCCTGGGATGAGCCTCTAGAGAGTAATTCATTAGTCCTAATTTGAATTTTATGATATTTATTCATTATATTTTTCTTTATGGTGTTGTTGCTGTTAAGCCTCCATCGACAATAATCTCAGTCCCTGTAATATATTTTGCTTCATCTGATGCTAAAAATAAAACTGCGTTCGCTACATCAAATGAACTTCCCATTTTTTTCATAGGTACTTGATTATTTCTTGTCTTAACGAATTCATCATATTTCCCATCAGCATATTTATTTGCAAGTCTTTCAACAAGAGGAGTGTGCATTAATCCAGGAACAACACAATTTAATCTTATTTTATTTTCTGCATGTATAATTGCCGTTGTTTTAGTCATTTGCATTAAGGCTGCTTTAGATGCACTGTAACCGACTTGAGGCTTGCCTACATATCTCATTCCAGCTACAGATGAAATGTTTACAATAGAACCACCTCCAATTTTTTTCATTGTTGGTATAACTTGTTTGATAGCAAAAAACGCAGTATCTAAATTTGTACTAAATTGTTCTTTCCAGACATCATAATCCATAACTTCTGGGTCACCTGGCTCAGATCTGCCTACATTGTTAACTAAAATATTGATTTTTTGATGCTGATTTATTACATCTTTGAAAAAAGAGTCTACATCTTTTTTATTAGACATATTTACTTCATGAATTTCACATTTATTGTTTTCTTTGAGAATAAAATCCTGCGTATTTTTCGCTGCTTTATAATTTAAATCTGTTCCTATAACTTTTGCTCCTTGCCTAGCTAACAAAGTTGCAATAGCTCTACCGTTTCCCCAGCCTTCACCTTCAGATCCACATCCTGTGATAATGGCAGTTTTTCCATCTAAATTTAACATATTTTTTCTTTCTAATCTTATAATTTAACTCTAACATAATTATAATAAATTCTTAAATTTTTATGATTGATATCAAAAACCTCATTAAAAGTAGATATGCACAAGATAGTGATTTCAAAAAATCTTTTGATATGCCTAATTCTATATCTAAAAGAATATTGAGAAAATCTTGTCGCAAATTTAAAAAATCAAAAATTTCAAAAGAAATTTTGATATCTTTAATAGCTTCAGCTCAAGCAGCCCCTTCAAAGTCTAATCTTCAGCAATATTCTATTTTATTAATTAAAAATAAAGAAATGAAAAATCAATTAAGTAAACTTTTGGGGGAAACAGCATGGGCTTTAGAAGCGCCATTATTTTTTCTTTTTTTAGCAGATATAAGAAGAAATAAAATCATTACAAAACATAGAGGTTATGAGTATAAAAATAATAGTATTGATTATTTTATGAATGCCGTAATTGATGCTTCACTTGCTATGCAAAATTTTATTAATAGTGCAGAAGAGTTTGGATTAGGAATTTGTCCAATTAGTATGGTTAGAAACCACTTAGAAGAAGTTAAGAAAATGTGTAATTTACCCGAAGGTGTATTTCCAATAGCAGGGCTTAGTGTTGGTTGGCCTGATGAAAATAATGAAGTTTCAATTAGGTTGCCCATGAAAGTAGTTTTTCATGAAGATTTTTATAACGATAAAGATATGTTAAAGCAAATTGATCAATATGATAAAACCATTGAACGTGTTCAACCAATACCAAAATCAAAACAAAGACATGTAAATGTTTATGGGTTTAACGAAAAAAACACTTGGTCTGAAAATATCTCAAGACAAATGTCATTACCAGAGAGAAAAGAGTTTAAAAAATGGTTAAAATCTAATGGATTTAATCTAGATTAATTAATTATTTCTTTTATAAGATTGTTAAATCTATAAGGTTTTTCATACATAATCCAATGCCCAGCATCAATCTCAACATGAATTCGTACATCCTTACATGCTTCTCTAAAAAGAGAAATTCTTTCTTCTAAATAAGGGCCAACTGTTGCATCTTTTTCTCCAAAAATTAGATAAGGGATTATATTTTGTTTTTCTAATATTTTTATTAGAGTATTAGTAGCTGATATAGGTCTACTCTTAAGCCTGTGATTATTTGTGTTTTCTAATTGTATATATAAGGATAACAGATCAATATTTTTTGGGTTGTTAATCATTAAGATTTTTAGATTTTCAAAATGTGCTTTTAAAATTTCTTCAAAAGACATTTTAGGCGTTCGACGAACCATTTCTCTCATTGGTCCTCTTCTTGCACCTGTTCCACCAGGTCCGACTAAAATTAAATTTTTCAATGCAATTCCTTTTTTTAAAAATTGATAAGAAAGATGTCCTGAAATTAAACCTCCAAACGAAAACCCAACTAAATTTATATTAACTAAATCAGTAATATTTAGTTTCCTAAAAGTTTGATAAAGATTTAAAGATATATTTTCTGGTGTATGATCAGTTTTTAAATCTGAAGACTCTCCAAATCCAGGCATGTCAGGGACTAAAATTTGATAATCTTTTGATAAGTATTTAACTTGTTTAATCCAATGTCTCCAAGAACCATAACCACCATGTAAAAAAATAATAGGTTGTCCTTTACCCCAAATTCTCCAACAGACTCTTGTATCATCGGTACTTATAAATAATTTTTTTGAACCTTTCTCAAATTCTTCAATTTCTTTTTGCAATTTTTTTTCGTTAAATTTTTCTATTTGCATAATAGCACCATGTGATAAGGTATTATTATTGATATAAATAAATTTTTACAATTAATTAATTATAATCTAAAGGATTTCGTATGCCTCATATTTCTGCATCAGAAGCATTATCACACATAACTGTACTCGATCTTACTCGTGTTAGATCAGGTCCAACAGCTGTAAGACAATTAGCTGACTGGGGAGCAAATGTGATCAAAATTGAACCTCCTGAGAGCATTGAACCAGATGGGTCTTTAGGTGCTTCTAGAGATACTGCTGATTTCCAAAATTTGCATAGAAATAAAAGGAGTTTAACCCTTAATTTAAAAGATAAAAAAGCAATTGAAATATTTTATAAACTTATTGAAAAAAGCGATGTTGTGGTAGAAAATTTTAGGCCTGATGTCAAAGATAGATTAGGGATTAATTATAGTAAATTAGAGAAAATAAATCCTAAGATTATTTTGGCTAGTATATCAGGTTTTGGTCAAGATGGACCTTATGGGAAAAGACCTGGATTTGATCAAATTGCACAAGGGATGGGTGGCCTAATGAGTATAACAGGAGCCCCTGGTGAAGGTCCTATGAGAGTAGGTGTTCCAATAGCTGATTTAACTGCAGGGTTATTTTGTGCAATGGGGATACAAACAGCATTAATTGAAAGAGAAAAGTCTGGCAAAGGACAATGGGTGACAACTTCATTATTACAGGCACAAATATTTATGTTAGATTTTCAAGCTGCAAGATGGTTATGCGAAAAAACGGTTCCAAAACAAGCAGGTAATAATCATCCAACAAGTGTTCCTACAGGAGTTTTTAAAACATCTAATGGAGCTATTAATCTTGGCGTTGCTGGTGAAACGATCTGGAAGAGGTTTGCAGAAGCCGTAAATAAAAAAGAATGGTTAGAAATGCCAGAATTTTCTAGTGCAAAGGCTAGATTAGAAAATAGAGATTATCTTAATGGTTTAATTGAAGAAGTAACCTCTAAAAAAACAAGTGAAGAATGGGTTGATGAATTAGAAAAAGTAGGTTGTCCATGTGGTCCAATATATTCAATTGATGAAGTATTTAATGACCCACAAGTAAAGCACTTAAATATGGCTAAAGAAATTAATACTGACCCATTTGGTAGAACATGTCTTGTTAATCAACCATTCAATTTGAATAGAACTCCAAATGAATTCAAACAAAAGCCTCCTAAAAAAGGAGAACATACCAAGGAAATATTAAATGAATTAGGTATTAAAGATGATGAATTAAGTTCTTTAAAGCAACATAATATTATTTAAATAGAGGTATAAGATGACAACAAACAAAATGATTTTGAATATTAAGAGTAATGTTGCTTACATAACTTTTAATAATCCAGAAAAGCATAATGCTGTATCTTTGGATATGTGGGATAGTTTAGAAGAAATGTTAAATGAATGCGAAAAAGATCATAACGTTAGAGTTGTTGTTTTAAATGGGGCAGGTGGAAAATCTTTTGTATCAGGAGCAGATATTTCAAAATTTGAAAAGGAACGATCTACAAAAGAAGCCGTTTTACATTACAATTCTAGGACTCAAAAAGTTTATGAAAGGTTAGAAACATTCCCAAAGCCAACAATTGCAATGATTGATGGCTATTGTATAGGTGGTGGACTAAATGTTGCTGTTTGTTGTGATATTAGAATATGTTCCAAAAAGTCTCAATTTGCAATGCCTGCAGCTAAACTATCATTAGGTTATCCTTTTTCATCTATAAAAAGATTGTTCGATATAATGGGTCCAGGGATGTCAAAGCATTTTATGTTTACTGCTGAAAGAATATTAGCTGACGAAGCTTTGTCCTGTGGATTGGTTCAAAAACTTGTAGAAGATGGAAATCTAGAAGAATTTGTAAATAATTATGCTGAAAAAATTGCTGGAAATGCTCCGTTGACTATTAAAGCTATGAAAAATATTGGAATTGAAATTTTAAAAAATCCAAATGATAGAAATTTAGATGAATGTAACAAATTAGCTGAAGCTTGTTTTGACAGTAATGACTATGTTGAAGGAAGAAGAGCTTTCATGGAAAAAAGAAAGCCAAATTTTAAAGGAAATTAAATTATTTATCTTTTAAAATTATACCTGAGGCTTTCTCTCCTATCATCATTGCACCTGCATTTAAATTAGCAGATAACATTGTCGGCATTATGGACGCGTCTACTACTCTAAGATTTTCTATGCCGTATACTTTAAGTTCATTATTAACAACTGCTGTTTTATCTGCACTTGGACCCATTCTACATGTGCCCATTTGGTGATAACAGGTCAAACCTCTTTCACGTGCTACATCAAGTAATTCATCAAAACTATCTCCAATTCCTTTTCCAGGATAAAGCTCATGGTCTAAATATTTTGATAGGGCATTGCTATGCATTAATTTTCTAGATAATCTTATACCTTCAACTGCAACTCTCTGATCTTCTGGTGCTGAAAGATAATTTGGTTGAATGATTGGTTTTTCAAAAGGATCTGAACTTTTAACATTAACCCATCCAAGACTTTCTGGTCTCTGCTGCCATGCTGCTATAGAAAATCCAGGTTCTGTATCTAATCCTGCCTGGTTGCCTTCTGGGTAACTTGCTGGAGTAAATGTCATTTGTAAGTCATGATTTTTTATAGTTTCATCAGAATGCCAAAAACAATAAACAAGAGTTGGTCCTAAACTTAAAATTGAATTACCATTCCAAAAGTACTTTATAATTTCTTTTATAAGTGGTAGCCCTCTTGATTGTTCATTAATGGTAGAAATATTTTTAACCCTACCAGTTAGCCTGACATTGTAATGATCCCTTAAGTTTTTGCCGACTCCATTAAGATCATGTATAATTTTGATCCCATTTTTTTTTAAAATATCCGCAGGGCCTACACCTGAAATTTGAAGTATCTGTGGAGAGTTTATCGCTCCAGCAGATAATATAACTTCTCTATTGACTTTAATTTTAATCTTTTGTGTTTTGTTATTTGATAAAACGTATTCAACACCATTTGCTATATTATTTTCTATAATTATTTTTGTGACATGTGCATTTGTTAAAATTTCTAAATTTTTTCTGTTTTTTATAGGGTACAAAAATGATCTAGCTGAACTTTTTCTTAAACGTTTGTGAGTAGTTCTTTGGACATAAGACACTCCTTCTTGTTTTTCACCATTATAATCTTTATTAAGAGGAATGCCATATTCCATAGCTCCCTTTATAAATGCATCACATAAAGGATGTCGCCATTCTAAATTAGAAATAATTTGCTCTCCATTGTTACCTCTAAATTCTGAATCTGAATCCCCAACTTTTTTCTCTATATTTTTGAAATGAGGCAATAAGTCATCATAAGACCAACCTTTATTTCCTTTTTGAGCCCAAACATCAAAGTCCATGCTTTGACCTCTATTAAAAACAACTCCGTTAATAGAACTTGAACCACCAAGTGTTTTACCTCTAGGAATTTCAATGGAACGATTTTTAGTTCCCCAACTAGGTTCAGATTGATACATCCAGTTAAGATTTTTATTTTTTAAGTTATACATAAAACCTGCGGGAATATGTATTAGTGGATTCCAATCTTTTGGACCAGATTCAATCAAACATACTTTGTTTTTAGGGTTTTTCGTAAGCCTATTTGCTAACACACAACCAGCAGAACCAGCCCCAATTATAATAAAATCAAATTCTTTCATTTTAATTACATTAAATGAAACAATGAATAAATAAAGTAATTTAAAATTAATTTATAACCATTATTCTATTTGTATGTGTGGAAGATTTACTTTATATGACTTGTCTAAGTTTAATATCAATATAAATTATGAATTTAAACCTAACTTTAATATTTCGCCCGGTTCAAATGTTTTAATTCTTAATGAAAAAAAATTACCTTTAATCATTAATTGGGGAATAACTGCAAATTGGTCTGAGAAAGTAAAAATTTTTAATTCACGTTCTGAGACGTTGATGGTTAAGAAATCATTTAACAATACAAAAAGATGTATTTTTTTAGCTAATGGTTATTACGAGTGGAAAAGAATTGGTCAAAATAAAATCCCATTTTATCATTTTTTATCAGATGAAATTATGTTTTTCGCTGGAATTTATAATTATGATGGGGCATCTATTGTTACTAGAGAAAGTTATCCAAAAATTAATCAAATACATTCAAGGCAACCTGTCTTGCTTGAGTATAATAATTTTGACATGTGGCTAAATAAAATTCATGATTTCGAATGTCAATTTTCTGCTGAAATGAATATTTATGAAGTCTCAAAATCTGTCAATTCTGTTAAAAATAATTCATTTAAAAATATTCAAAAAGTGAAAAATTGATTTTATATGAGCAATGAAAAAATGAATATATCTGTGATAATTCCAACTTATAATAGGTCAAAATTATTAAACAGATCTATAAGATCTGTTTTAAAACAAACTTTTCAACCTAATGAAATCATTGTTGTAGACAATGGGTCTACTGATGATACACGTGATATGGTATCTAAAAACTTTAGAAATATTCGTTATATTTATCATGATAAAAGAGGTGTGAGCTCAGCTCGAAATGCAGGCATCAGAATATCCAAAAGTAACTGGATATCTTTTTTAGACTCTGATGATGAATGGATGAAAAACAAATTATTTTTACAAAAGGAATATATTTTAAACAATCCCAATGTCGATTTTCTTCATACAAATGAAATTTGGTTTAAAAATGGAAAACATTTAAATCAGAAAAAAATTCATAAAAAATATGCTGGGTGTATTTTTAAAAATTGTTTAAAACTTTGTTGTATTTCACCAAGTAGTACTATGATTAAAAAAAAATTATTTGATAAAATTGGGTATTTTGATGAAAGTTTTGAGGTATGTGAGGATTATGAATTTTGGTTAAGAGTTTCCTCTAAAATAAAAATTCATCTTTTAGAAGATAAACTTACTATTAAACATGGTGGTCATGATGGACAATTGTCAAAAAAATATTGGGGGATGGATAGGTTCAGAATAATGGCAATAGAAAAAAATATATTAAATAATTGGTTTAATGAAGAACAAAAAAATTATGCTATTTATGACCTGATTTCAAAAATTAAAATTATTTTGATTGGAGCAAAAAACAGAAATAATCAAAAATTATTTAGTGAATATCATAATAAATTATTAAAATGGAAAAGTTAAATTCAATTGATAATAGTTATATTTGCGAATATTGTTTCATAGTAAACAACATATCTGAAGCTCAATTTTTTATTAATAGATTCAATCTTAAACCTAAAAAAAAATATAATTTATTTCCAATATTTTCTAATCAAAAAAAAGATATATGGCTTGCAATTAATCAAGATACAATATCTCCAACTGTAACACCTATTTATTTAAATAATTGTGCAAATGCTAATGAACAAACAACATGGATTTTTTTTTCATTTTCTTTTTTATCTAATTTAAATTCGCTACATTTTATTATTATTGATGAAATAATAGAATCAAGTACACAAAATAAGCTTTACCCGTCAGTTTCTTGTTTGATGAAATTTAAGAGAAAAAATGCTTTTTCTAATGAACAAAAGTTTCAAAATCAAGAACGTATAATTTTAAAAAATATATATGAGATATATAAAACATTAGAAAAATTGGTTAATAAGGAATTGATATTTGTTACGACTCTATCTATGCCAGAAAAGTATGAACAATCGGATATTGATGACAAAACAATCAAATCTGAACAAAACAAATATATTACAGAAATAATGAATTTATCTAATGAAATAAAGATTACAATTTTTCCATTTTTTTATGTTTTTAATTTCCTTAAAAAAATGAAAGAAGAATTTAAATTTTCAGTTTACGAACAGAATGTTTTAGAAAATCTTCTTAAGCAATTTAATCCTAATGATTTAAAAAATAATTTAAAATTCATTAAAAAATTAAAAAATGGAAAACAAGTAATAAATCATTTAAAACAAAAATTATTGTAGGTAATAAGATTGATCAATACCATTTATGTTGAAAATGAAATTAAAGACCATTCAAGAACTTTGTCCATTCTGTCAAAGTTTAAAAGGTCTAGAATAATATATATTAATAAATATTCTGAAATTTTTAATAAAAAAAAACAAAGTTTTAGATTGCAAAAAAAAGATCCTTTATTAATTCTTGCAAAAAAAAATAATAATTTTGTTTTAAAAGCTCCAGAAGGATTTGGAATAGGTGCTAGTAAAAATTATTATTTTTCTCATATGTTTAATTGTATTTACGATTGTAAATATTGTTTTTTACAAGGTTTATTTTCCTCCGCTAATTACTTGGTTTTTGTTAATTATGAAGATTTTATAAACCAAATTAAAAATTTGGTTACTAGAAATAAGGGTAAGAGTATTACTTTTTTTTCTGGTTATGACTGTGATTCATTAGCAATGGAAAAAGTAACAAGTTTTGTAGATTTTTTCTTAAAAAACTATTTAGAAAATAAATATATTTCATATGAGTTTAGAACAAAAAGTTTACAAATTCATCCTTTTTTAAAAAATAAACCGTCAGAAAATATTATAATAGCTTATAGTTTGCTCCCAGGTGACTTAGCTCAAAAATTTGATATTAAGGCCCCAGCAATAAATCTAAGAATAAAATCATTAAAACAACTAACATCACTTGGGTGGAAAATTGGCCTAAGGTTTGACCCGTTAATATATAATAATAATTGGAAGATTTCTTATAAAAAATTAATAAGTACAATTTTAGATGAAATCAATACAAATTATTTACATTCCATAAGTTTTGGTTCTTTAAGATTTCCAAAACAAATCTTTAATACAATAAATACTATGTATCCTGGAGACGAATTATTTTCGCATAATTTTAAAAAAAGAGATAACGTATACTCTTATAATGATGAAGTTGAAAAAGAAATGATTTCATATTGTAAAAATCTAATTAACAAAAAGGTTAAAAAAGATGTACAAATTTTCACTTGTACTCCATATTAACTTAAATGCTATCCAATAAAAACATTATTGTTACCGGAAGCTCAAGTGGCATAGGTTTATCCATAGCTAAAGTTTTGCTAAAAAACAAAGCAAATGTATTGGGTATTTCAAGAAGAAATCCAAATTTCTCTCATAAAAATTATCATCATATTCAATTTGATTTATCAAATATTGAAACTGAATATGAAAAGTTAAGCAGCTATATAAAAGAAAAACCTATTAGTGGATTGATTAGCAACGCTGGTACTGGAAAACTAGATAGTTTAGAGAATTTTTCTCCAAAACAAATATCTGAATTTATTAAATTAAACCTTAATTCACATATAATTATCACACGACTTTTATTACCGTATTTAAAAATGAACAATAATGGATTTTTAATTTATATTGGATCTGAAGCTTCGTATAAAGTTGGAAAATATGGAAGTATTTATAGTGCTTGCAAGTTTGGGTTACGTGGGTTTGTTAGATCCATAAGAATTGAAACTTCGTTAAACAATATTAAGGTTACTCAAATTAATCCAGGCATAGTAAAAACACCTTTTTATAATAACTTAAAAATATCTCCTGGTAAGGAACATGATGAATTTATTGAACCTAATGATATATCAGATCTAATCATTGATGTTCTTAAAATGAGAAAAGGTACTGTGATTGATGAAATTAATTTAACTTCTCAGAAAAAAATAGTCACATTTAAGAGGAAAAATTGAAAATTCTTTTTGTCATATTCGCTTTATTTACAAAGTTTGTAAATGCAGAAATCATTGATATCAATAATAGAGAACTTAGTAATTTAATTGAAAAAAAAATTAAGATTATAGACGTTAGAACTCAAAATGAATGGAAATCAAATGGTATAATTAAAGGGAGTTTTTTAAGATCTTTATTAAATAAAAATAAAAAATTTATTTTTGAAGACTGGTATAAAATGTTCAATAATGATTTTGGTAGAAATAAATCTATAATTTTTATTTGTGCTTCTGGTGTTAGGTCTAACTACATATCACATTTGGTTAAAAATAAAGATCCAGATCTTGTCGTTTATAATCTTAAAAAAGGAATAAAT
>CACNQW010000020.1 GCA_902622745.1 uncultured SAR116 cluster alpha proteobacterium | reverse complement strand
AATTTGTTTTAGTAAAATGAATACTTTGATAATTTAAAGGGTGTAGAGAATGAAAAAATCTAAATTAATCAATTATACAACTCAAGATTTCGTTTCAGAAAAAGAATTAGAACTTAAATTATTTAGATGGAATAATATAAAAGACAAATATTTGCCAAAGTTAAAAGCAAATGGCATCTTAAGAATAGTAACTACAAAGGTTTGGAATAAAGAAGGTGTAAGCAGACTTGGGCATTTATTTGAATATGAAGATGATAAAGCATATCAAAAGTGTCAACCAATTTTTCAAGAGATTGAAAGAAATGAAAAAAAAGATCAATTGATAAAAGTTTTTGGAAATAGGGGTGTAGTTCTTGAGGAGTATGATTTTAGAAATGATTAAAAAAATTTGCCTATTGTTTATTTTTATAACATTATCAAACATTAGTAATTCGAGTGAAAAAATTGATTTACAAAAACAAATCCGATCATTTTCATGGAATAAAAGGGTAGTACTTTTTATTACAAAAGGAAAATATATTCATTTCATAAATGAAGTAGACGATTTTTTTAAAAAATATAAATGCGAAAATGAAATAAGAAATTTGGAATATGTAAAAATTGTTGGTGATGAAGTAAGCAACTATATTTTCCCTGATAAATATAAAAATAAATATGGCATTTGGTTAATTGGTTATGATGGTCAAGTTAAAGGACATTCAACAGATATCTCGTTATTAAAAAATATTCATCATTTAATTGATAAAATGCCCATAAGAAAAAAAGAAATGATTGATAGTCCAGAACAAAATGGAAAATGTAATTAATTAAATCTATTTTTATAACCAAAAGTAAATTGGATGTGGTGCGCTCGAGAGGATTCGAACCCCTGACCCCTAGATTCGTAGTCTAGTGCTCTATCCAGCTGAGCTACGAGCGCATTGTTTTTATTGACTTTTTTAGCTTAATTTTTAGTCAAAATCTAGGTACCACCAGAAGTACCACTACTTTTATACATCAAATTGACTAAAAACCTACTAAACATCTACTTACTATCATAAATTACTTATTCTTGAAACAATCTAATAATTAATTAACAAATTATTTACCAATATCTATGAATTTGCTTTATAACTATATCTTCTGTAATCTTAAGACTAAATTTTAAGAGATTAGTATGAGTAGTTATGACAAATCATTTCCCGTTTCTTGGGAAGAAATTCATAGAAATAGTAAAGCTTTAGCGTGGAGATTGCATGATATATCTTCATTCAAAGGTATTATAGCAGTAACTAGAGGTGGATTAGTTCCTGCTGCTATTGTTGCTAGAGAATTAGATATGAGATTGATTGATACTGTTTGTGTTAGTTCTTATCAAGAAAAATCAAGAAGTGATGTTGAGTTTTTGAAAAATAAAACAATGGCTGAAGATGGTAATAATTGGTTAATAGTTGATGATTTAGTTGATACAGGTGAAACAATTAAAGCCTTAAGACCAATCCTACCCAAAGCTCATTATGCTACAGTATATGCAAAACCTGCTGGCAGAGATCAAGTTGATACTTTTATTACTGAAGTGTCTCAAGACACTTGGATCTATTTTCCATGGGACTTAGAGATGAAACCCGCACCAACAATAAGTGAACAAATAAATAAATAATAGAGTTGACTATTTAAATTAATTTTATTAAGAATTTTTAGAGAGGTCATTATGAAAAGAACATTTCAACCAAGTAATTTAGTTAGAAAAAGAAGACATGGTTTTAGAGCAAGAATGGCAACTGTTGGCGGCAGAAATGTTATTAGAAGACGTCGTGCAAAAGGAAGAAAAAGACTATCAGCTTAGATCAAAGCTTTTATGACTTTAATAACAATAAAAAAAAGATCTGATTTTATAAGATCTAATAAATTTTCAAAAAAAATTTATACCCCATACTTTATTATTCAAAAACTTGAAGCAAATAATATTGATAATATTCCTCGTTTTGGTTTTACTATTACAAAAAAAATTGGCTCATCTGTTGTAAGAAATAAAATTAAAAGAAGACTCAAATCAATCATTAGTGAATTATTTAAATATAAAGATAAATATTTTGATTTAGGCTTTAATTATATATTGATTTGTAAAAAAGGAATTGTAAAAGTTTCCTATATTGACTTAGAAAATGAATTAATGGAAAAATTTAAATCTAATAAAGTAACTTAATTTTGAAATGATGAATATATTTGAAAAATCAATGAAATTTTTATTTTTAACCCTATTAAAAACTTATAAGTTTTTAATATCACCTTTTCTTGGAACCAACTGCCGCTTTTTACCATCATGTTCAGATTATGCATGTGAAGCAATTACTAAAAAGGGAGTAATAAAAGGTGGAGCTTTAGCTATTAAAAGATTAACAAAATGCCATCCTTGGGGTAAAAGTGGTTATGATCCTCTCAATAAACCAAAAAAAGAAAATATTTTATGAATCCAGATACTAGAAATTTAATTGCAGCTATTTGTCTTTCAATGTCAGTTTTGATTGGATACCAAATTTTATTTGGTGAACCAACTCAGCAAAATGTAAAAAAAGAACATCAGTTAGTTGATAAAAATAATGAACCTTCAATTGAACTGCCTAAAGACAATAATACATCATTGACAGAAGTTACAAAGAAGACAAGAAATATAGATAGAATTAATATTATTAATGATGAGCTTGAAGGATCAATTTCACTCCTTGGAGCAAGGATAGATGATTTAGTATTAAAAAAATATAGAAAAACTCTTGATCCAGAAAGTGATCAGATAAGGTTCTTAAAAAAAATTGATGAAAGAGAACCATTTTTCATTCAATTTGGCTGGAGTTCACCTAATAAAAATAAAGTTCCTAATGGAAATTCAGTTTGGAAGGGATCTAAATCTTCTTTAGACCCAAATAATCCCGTGACATTGACATGGAATAATGGAGAAGGATTAAAATTTTCTCAAATAATATCTATTGATGATAATTACATGATTAAGGTTATTCAAAAGGTAAAAAATGAAACTAACAATTCAGTAAACTTATATCCTTATGGTCTTATCAGAAGATCTGGTGAACCTAAAACCACTGATTTTTTTGTTTTACATGAGGGGCCATTAGGTGTTTTTGATGGGTCATTAAAAGAACATAGTTATTCAGATTTAAAAGAAACTGGCCAAAAAGGAATGTCTATAAAGACTGAAGAAAATGGTGGTTGGATTGGTATAACAGATAAATATTGGATGGCGGCTTTAATACCAGATCAAAATACCAACTCTAATTTTACTTTCAGATATGTTAATAATTCTACATCATATCAAACTGACTTTTTAGGTGAGCTTTCAAAAATTCCAGCAAATGGAGAAATTGAAATTGTATCTAGAGTATTTTCTGGAGCAAAAAAATTAAACTTGCTTGATAAATATGAAGAGGATTTAAAAATCAAAAATTTTGACTTAGCTATAGACTTTGGCTGGTTCTACTTTCTTACAAAACCATTTTTCTATGCCTTATCATGGGCAAATAATATATTGGGTAATTTTGGTTTAGCGATTCTTGCTATTACAGTAGTTGTAAAAATTATATTTTTCCCATTAGCAAATAAATCATACAAAAGTATGGCTAGGATGAGAGTTTTAACTCCTCAACTTCAACAATTGCGTGAGAGATTTGGTAACGATAGACAGAAAATGAATATGGAGATGATGGCTCTATATAAAAGGGAAAAAGTAAATCCAGCGGCTGGATGTTTGCCAATACTTGTTCAAATTCCTGTGTTTTTTGCTTTATATAAGGTTTTATTTGTGTCTATTGAAATGAGGCAAGCGCCATTTTTTGGATGGATAAAAGACTTATCTGCGTTAGACCCAACAAGTATATTTAACCTTTTTGGGTTATTACCTTACAGTACAGATTTTTTGCCTGATTTTCTTAATTTAGGAATTTGGCCTTTGTTAATGGGCGCTACTATGGTACTTCAGCAAAGGTTAAATCCTAAACCACCAGATCCTGTGCAGGCTCAGATTTTTGCTTGGATGCCAGTTGTTTTTACTTTTTTACTTGCAACATTTCCTGCAGGTTTAGTCATCTACTGGACATGGAATAATCTTTTATCGATTGCTCAGCAATGGATAATTACAAGAAAAATTAATAAAGAAAAAAGTTGAATATTGGAATTTTCAGATGAAGATAAAGAAATTGGCAGAAAACTTTTTTTAGGAGATTGTCAATTTATCAAATCATGTGTGTCTCTTGATACAATGCCTTCACAAAACAATAGCGAAGTTGCATTTTTTGGAAGATCTAATGTTGGTAAAAGTTCTTTAATCAATTCTTTAACTAATAAAAAAAAACTAGCTAAATTTAGTAAGACACCTGGCAGAACTAGGCAATTAAATTTTTTTAAAATTGAAAATAAATTACATAGTTTAAATTTCGTGGATTTACCAGGATATGGATTTGCAAAAGCATCAAAAACAGAGCAAAGAAAATGGAGAAATCTAATTTTTGATTATATTTCAACAAGACAAAATTTAAGAACAATACTTTTATTAATAGATGCAAGAAGGGAATTAACTAAAGAGGATAATAAGATGATAGAATTTTTTGAGAATAAAGGCTTAGGATGGACATGCGTCATAACTAAAGTTGATAAAATAAAAAAATCAGAAGTTTCTTCAAAAATTATTATTTTAAAAAATGCCCTTAAAAATAAAATTAGCATATATCCACATCTCTTCTGCACATCAAGCGAAAAGAAAACAGGGCTTGAAGAATTAAGAGCATATATAGCAATGTTTGCAAAAAATTAAATTTATTTATAATGTAGGATAAAATAATTCAAAATAGTAATGATATGCAAAATAATTTGAACAATAAGGCAGAAATCCTAATGGAAACACTTCCTTTCATGAGGAGGTACTCTAACAAAGTTATAGTTATAAAATTTGGTGGAAATGCTATGGGGAAAAAAGAATACGTAAAGACTTTTGCTCAAGATGTTTCACTATTACAACAGGTAGGAATACTTCCAATAGTAGTTCACGGTGGTGGCCCCCAGATTGGAGAAATGCTTAAAAAATTAAAAATTGAAAGTAACTTTATAGATGGTTTGAGAGTTACTGATGCAGCAACTATTGATGTTGTTGAAATGGTTTTATGTGGAATCATTAATAAAAGTATTGTCTCAGCGATATCAAATGAGGGGGCAAATGCAGTTGGAATATCTGGTAAAGATGGGAATTTAATCTCTGCAAAGAGGTTGTCAGTGATAGATAAAAACTCTGATTCTAACCTTGAGAATGTTGTTGATTTAGGTTTTGTTGGAGAACCAAATAAAATTAATACAGATGTAGTTCAAGCTTTGATAAATCAAAAAATGATTCCAGTCATTGCACCGGTTGGCATTGGTGAAAATGGTCTTTCATATAATATTAATGCCGATACAGCAGCAGGTGCAATCGCATCTGCAATGAAAGCCACACGAATGATGATGTTAACTGATGTAGAAGGTGTATTAGATAGTAAAGGCAAAATTATTACAGAGTTATCTGTAAAAAAATGTAAGGAATTAATTAAAGACAATGTTGTTTATGGAGGAATGATACCTAAAATTAATACCTGCATTAAAACAGTTCAGGACGGCGCTGAAGCGGCAGTTATAATGGATGGTAGAAAAAAACATTCTCTTTTGGTTGAACTATTCACCGAAGACGGTGTTGGAACTTTAATTAAAAGTTAGTTTAATCAATGATTTATCAAAATAGTTTTCAAAATTGGATCTTTGATTTAGATAACACTATATATGATATAAATTTAGGTCTATTTAAAAAAATTTCCAATAGAATAACTGACTTTATAATGTCTAAATATTCTTTAGATATTGATCAGGCTAAAAAAATTCAAAAAGAATATTATTTGAAATATGGCTTAACTTTAAGAGGTTTAATTGTTGAAAAAAAATTAGAGCCAGAAGAATTTCTTGATTATGTTCATGACGTTGAACATCCGGAATTAGAAAAAAATGATCAATTAATATCAAAGATAAGAATATTGGAAGGAAAGAAAATAATTTTTACAAATGCTACGTCGAAACATGCAAAAAAAATTTTAAAAATATTAGAATTAGAACATGATTTTGATCAAATTATTGATATTAAAGATTTAGACTATATTCCTAAGCCAGACAAAAGATCGTATAAAAAGTTATTAGAATGTTTAAATCTTAATAAAGAAAATTTAGATAAAACAATTTTTTTTGAGGACACAGTCAAAAATTTGATACCAGCCAAAGAACTTGGAATTACGACTGTGTGGATGAAAAATTCAATAAATGAAAAAGATTTTATAAAAAATTGTAATTTCATAGATTATAGTTTTAATAACTTGAATGAGTTTTTAGATACAATAAAAATGAGAGGATAATATGGATCAAGATAATTTAAAAAATGTTATAGATAAGGCCTTTGATAATATTTCAGATGTAGGTATAAATACAAAAGGGGAGATAAAAGACGCTGTTGATGAAACATTAAATTTACTTGATTCAGGAAAGCTTAGAGTAGCTGAACCTCTTGGCTCTAGTAAGTGGCGTGTAAATCAGTGGTCTAAAAAAGCTGTCTTACTTTCATTTAGGTTAAACGATATGGGAATAATTCAAGGTGGGCCTGAAAGTTGGGATTGTGGTCCTTCTGTTTGGTGGGATAAGGTTAAATCAAAATTTTCAAACTGGTCATCTGATGATTTTAAAAAGGCAGGATTTAGAGCAGTTCCAGGTTCAATAGTAAGACATTCAGCTTTCATTAACAAAAATGTTGTTTTAATGCCATCTTTTGTCAATTTGGGCGCTTTTGTAGATGAGGGTGCAATGATTGATACGTGGGCAACTGTTGGATCTTGTGCACAAATAGGTAAAAATGTTCATTTGTCTGGAGGTGCAGGTATAGGTGGTGTACTAGAACCTTTACAAGCTGATCCAGTCATTATAGAGGATAATTGTTTTATTGGTGCACGTTCTGAAGTTGCAGAAGGTGTTATTATAGAAGAAGGGTCTGTTTTATCGATGGGAGTTTATATAGGTGCTTCAACAAAAGTTGTTGATAGATCAACTGGAGAAATTTATATGGGAAGAGTCCCATCATATTCAGTAGTTGTCCCAGGTTCTATTGCTGGAAGTAAAAATAATGAAACATCTAATTCACCTAATTTATATTGTGCGGTAATAGTAAAAAGAGTTGATGCTAAAACACGATCAAAAACATCAGTCAATGATTTGTTAAGAGACTAATTTAATGAGTTTAGATCCTGTCAAACTGGCCTCAGATTTAATAAAAATAAAAAGTATAACTCCTCATGGGCAAGAGGCTATAAATCTCATCAAGTCAATTTTAGAAAATCATGGTTTTGATTGTAAAATGCTAACTTTTGGAGAGGGAGAAGATGAGGTTGTGAATTTATACGCAAGATATGGAAAAAAATCTCCAAATTTATGTTTTGCAGGGCATGTTGATGTCGTACCTGAAGGAAGTTCCGAGGATTGGTCTTTTAAACCATTTTCAGGTGAAATAATTGATAATCAACTTTGTGGAAGAGGTGCAGTAGATATGAAATCATCAATTGCAACTTTTATTTCATCAACAATCGAGTTTTTAGAAGAAAATAATAAATTTGAAAGTTTAGGTAGTATCTCATTTATTATTACTTCGGATGAAGAAGGTAAGGCAATAAATGGGACTAAAAAAGTTGTTGAATGGTTAAAAAACAATAAAGAAAACATAGATGATTGTATTGTAGGTGAGCCTACTAACCCTGATAAGTTGGGCGACATGATCAAGATTGGAAGAAGAGGTAGTTATTCAGGAAATTTAATTGTCAATGGTATACAAGGACACGTTGGATATCCTCATCTAGCTAAAAATCCAATTAACTTAATGTTAAAATTAATACAGCCACTTTCTGAAGTAGAGTTAGACAAAGGAAATGAAAATTTTGAACCATCTACAATTATGATTACAAGTATAGATGTTGGAAATTCATCATATAATATTATTCCTGCAAAAGTGAACGTTAAATTTAATATTAGATTTAATAATCTTCATAGCTCAAAAAGTTTAACTAAAATGCTTACTGAAAAATTTGAGTCTCTTAATATATCAAATTATTCATTTGATTATTTTTGTAATGCTGAACCTTTTTATACAAATCCTGGCCATTTAGTGGAATCATTAAAAAGAGCAATAAAATCTATAACAGGTCTTGTTCCAAATTTATCTACTAATGGAGGAACTTCAGATGCAAGGTTTATTAGAGATCTTTGTCCTGTAATAGAATTTGGTTTAGTAGGAAAGCTTATGCATAAAATTGATGAAAAAGTTTCTATAGATGATATAAATAATTTAAAGAAAATTTATAAAAACTTTTTGGAAATATATTTTGCTAAGTAATATGATAAGCCCGCCTCCTTCCTTTATTGATATAAAAAATGGTTTTAAATCTTCTTTTGATTTTATAAGAAGAAAAAGTAATGTAGATAATTTATTTGAGTTAGATAATGAAAAATTTTGGCAAAGCTGTTGGATTGTTTTTTTTATTAATGCATTAGTTGCAGTTTTAGCTTCATATGGCATTAAAGCATCATTTGACATTTCAATGAAGGCAAACCTTTTGCCAAAACTATTATTAATAACAGTTATAGATATATCACTTTTTGCAATATTAATTTATTATATCTTTAGAAACTTAAATAAAGATAATCTTTTTTTTAAATTTATAATTCCTTTCAATTGGATACAAGCTTTTCAAGCTTTTATTATGTTATCATTTACTTTTTTTGGATTATTTTTACCTGCTTCTATATTTTTATTTTTTGGTTTTGCATTAATCATATTTGTAACATTTGCCTTATGGAGGTTAGGGAAGGATGAAGTAGGTTTTAGTGGTTGGGGAGCTGCTGGATTAATAATTTTATCTGTTCTAACTGAGGGAGGCATTGGCTTAATATCTAGGTCAGTATCTAAACTTTTTATATAGTTAGGTTCATTGGCCAATTTGGTTCTAACAGATTTTTTGGGTATTCAACTTTTGTTAAAAATAATCCATGTGCTGGTGCAGTTTCACCGGCTTCATCTCTTGATTTTAGTTTAAGAATTTTTTCGATTTCATTTGGGTGCCAAATATCTAAACCAACTTTGATAAGTGACCCTACAATAATTCTAACCTGATTATGTAAGAAACTTTTTGCTTCTATCTTTAAGGTTAATATGTTTTTTTTGCTTTCTATATCAAAATCAATTTTATCGACTGTTTTTACAGGAGTTAAGGCCTGGCAAGATCGCGATCGAAAACTACTAAAGTCATGCTTTCCAATCAAAAATTTAGAAGCTTTCTTCATATTATTGATATTTAACTTTTGTCTGATATGCCAAAAATTTTCATTTAACTTAAGAGGAAATGCTGATCTTAGTAAAAGCTTATATTTATAGGTCCTTTTAATAGCAGAAAATCTTGCATTAAATTCAAAGGATACATTTTGAATAGAAATTATTCTTATTTCAGTCTTTATTAATAAAGAATTAAAAGCTGTCAATATATATACGTTACTTTTATCAGAAAATCTGTTCAATTTTGGAATGTCAATATGAGCAACCTGTCCTAATGCATTTACACCCGCATCAGTTCTTCCGGCACCTTGAACAGGACAATCTATTTTAAAGAGAATTTTAGCAACCTGTTCGATTTCTCCTTGAACAGATTTGCCATTATTTTGTTTTTGCCATCCAACTAAATTCTTTCCATTATATTCTATTAATAGTGCTAATCTAATTTTTTCAACTTCATTGTTAATCAATTACTTCACCAACATTCAAATTATTACCATTTAAAAATTCTTTTGCAGACATGCTTTTTTTTCCAGATTTTTTTAATGAATTTATCTGGAAAACTGTATTTTTACTACAAGCAATTTGGATATTATCTAATGTTGTCAAAATTGTTCCTGGATTTTCATTATGTGTTTTATCTAAAGGGTATCCATCAATTATATTAAATTTATCATTTTTGTAGTAAAAATAAGTTCCTGGAAAAATTTTAAATGCTCGCATTTTATTGTAAATATCTAATGAATTATTATTCCAGTTAATTAATCCTTCTTCTTTAGTCAATTTATGGGCGTATGAAGCTTCTAAATTATTTTGAGGTGTTTTTTTAGAATCTCCAGAAATTAATTTTTGGATTGTTTCATGAAGGCATTCTGCGGTTAGTAATGATAAACTTTTAAAAAGATCAATTACATCATTATCCATCTTAATTAATATTTCTTTTTTATGTATCATAGGTCCTGTGTCTAAACCTTTTTCCATTAACATGGATGTGCATCCAGTTTTTATATCTCCTGCTTCAATTGCTCTTTGGATAGGAGCTGCTCCTCTCCATTTTGGTAACAAACTAGCATGACCGTTTATGCAGCCATATGATGGAATTTTTAAAATGACTTCTGGAATTAATAATCCATATGCAACAACAACTATTAAATCTGGGTTAAGGCTTTTTAAAAGTTTTAAGGTTTCATCCTTTTTAAGGTTATTAGGTGTGTAGAAATTCAATTTATTTTTTTCTGAATATTCTTGAATTGAAGATTTGATTTCTTTCATTCCTCTTCCTGATGGACGAGGTGGTTGGGTAAAAACACCAATAACATTATATTTTTTATTTAATATATCTAAAGTAGGAACAGCAAATTCAGGTGTTCCCATGAAAAAAATATTCATTTAACTTCTATTTTCGTTGAGATTTTCTTTTTTAATTTTTTTTAAAATCATTTCTTTTTTAATCCTAGATAAATGATCTATAAATAATATTCCGTTCAAATGATCTATTTCATGTTGAATACAAACTCCTAATAAATCATCAGCTTCTAATTCTTTTTGTTTAAAATTTTCATCTCTGTAATTAACAATAACTTTATCAGGTCTTTTCACAATCGCGTGATGACCTGGAATAGATAAGCATCCTTCTTCTCTTTCTTTAAAGTTTTTACTTAAAAAAGTAATTTCAGGATTAATCATTTTAATGGGATTAGGTTCAAAATGATCATCATCTGCTTTCAAACCACAATCCACAACAATTAACCTTTTATCAATTCCTATTTGTGTGGCTGCTAACCCTATACCATTAGCATTGTACATTGTTTCAAGCATATCATCTAAAATATGTTTAATGTCATTATCAATTTTATCTACGGCAGAAGCTTTCTTTCTTAAAAAGCTATTTGGCATTTTTATTATTTTTCGTAAGGCCATATTAGTGCTAAGTTAGTTTTATTAATAAATTTTTTATAAGTAAATTGTCAGGAAAGGGCAAGAAATGAATCAAGAGTATTATGATTTATTATTAATTTTCATAATTCTAATTTTATTTTTTTTAGTAATTTATCTGTTTTTTAAAAATAAAAGCAACACCTCCATACAAGAAAATGACACAGTTAATGTTCAAAAAAATATAAGTGAAATTCAAGGTTCGATTATTCTGTTAACCAAAACTGTTGAAGAAAAAATTAATAATATAAATAAAAATATTGGCTCTAGTTTAAATGAACAAACAGAAAAAACACAAAAATCATTGTCTGATGTAAGAGAGAGGCTAGCTGTTATAGATAAAGCTCAAAATAATTTAAATGAATTAAGTGCCCAAGTTCACAGTTTAAAGAACATTTTATCAAATAAACAACTTCGTGGAGCATTTGGTGAAGTTCAACTTGAGAACTTGATAAGAGATTCTTTACCTCAAAATGCTTATAAGTTCCAACATACTCTTAAAAATGGTTTTAGAGTAGATTGTATGGTTAATTTACCTTACCCACCAGGTCCAATTTGTATTGATTCAAAGTTTCCACTTGAACACTATAGATCATATGTAGCTGCAAGAGATGAAAATGAAAAAAAAGAATTCTTAAAAAAATTTGGAATCTCTGTTTTGAAACATATTGATGATATTTCAACAAAATATATCGATCTTTCAGAAACCGCTGATAGCGCAGTAATGTTTTTACCAAGTGAATCAATTTATCATGAAATTAATATAAAATTATCAAAAATTGTTGATGAAAGTAGATTAAAAAAAGTTTATTTAGCTGGACCTGATAATTTAATGCTTATTTTGAATACTGTTCGTGCAATTATTAGAGATGCTAATATGAATAAACTAGCAAGTGAAATACAGGTTGAGGTTAATAAACTTTTAAGTGATTTAAATAATTTGAATGAAAGATTTGATAAACTTGATAAGCATTTTGAATTAGCGCAAAAAGATTTAGAGTTGGCAAAGATTTCACAAAAAAAAGTTCATTCACGTGGAAGTAAGATAATTTCAATTGATGTTGAAGATAAAAGTGACAATAAAAAAATAATTAATTAAACAACTACTCAAATAGAGTTCTACCTTTAAGCGCTTGGATAATTGTTCCATCATCTAAATAATCAAGTTCTCCTCCAACTGGTACACCATGAGCTAATTTTGTAATTTTATTTCCATATATATTGATTACTTTAGACAAATAATGTGCTGTCGTTTGGCCATCTAGTGTAGCAGAAATAGCTATAATTATTTCAATTTCTTTAGATTCTTTAATTCTTTCTTCTAACAAAGGAATATTTAGTTCCTCAGGATTAATTCCGTCAATCGCTGAAAGAACACCACCAAGAACATGATACATTCCTTTATATATACCAGATCTTTCAACTGCCCATAAATCTGGAACATTTTCTACAATACATATTGATAGTTTATTTCTATTTTCATCTGAACAAATTGAACAGATCTCGTTCAGATCAATATTACCACACACCTTACACTTTTTTATATTTTTTTCTACTTGAATTAAACTCTCAATAAGTGGTCTTAAATGTAATTCTTTATTTTTTAAAAGATAAAATATAATTCTTCTTGCAGAACGTGGTCCTAATCCAGGTAGTTTTGAAATTTTTTTTATTAAAGTTTCAAGAAAATTATTTTCATTTTCATAATTCATTTTTCAAATTATTCTATATCTTTTATTTCAGCATTTGGAAAAAGTTGTTTAACTTCTTTTATTATAGGGTCTAATTCAATTTCTTTTTTCTTTTTTTCAAAATTAATATCTTTAATTTCTTCGTGGGTTTTATTGTTTGTTGTTTTTACTTCTTCAATAATCCATTTTAAACCTGTTTTATCCTGAAGAAAATTTGATAAATGTTTGATAACATCAAATGTACAATTTTCAGATATTTTCATTGAAATTTTTCCTCGTTCGTAACTATCAATAACTACATTATTTACTAATTGTGCATGTAATAATGCTTCTCTATTTTCAATTAAAAATGTAAGTAGTTCTTCAAAATTATTAAGAGAAATTTTATTTTCAATATTTGTTTTATTTTCATTATCTACTTTATTTTCATTTTTTATAGGTTGGTATGTCTTATCACTTTTCAAAGTTTCACTTGTTATAGATTTTTGGTCAATAATTTTACTTTCATTTGTTTTAATACTTGTTTGATCCGTGATATTATTTGATATTTTTTTATCAAGTTTTTTGATTAATTCCTCTGGCATTGGAGTTGAGGATGTATAACATAACTTTACAATGATAATAGATACAATCTCTATTTGGTTTGTTCCATTTTTTGTCTCATCAAGTCCTTTAATTAAAACTTGCCAAGACCTTAAAAGTTTCGTGATGCCATGTTCTGATATTTTTTTGAATTCGTCTACATGCTCATCTAGAAGATTATTATTAACAACAAATTTACATGCATCACTACAAATCCTTATTAAACTATTAAGTATATCTGCTGGGTCTGTAGACTCCTGAATTAATTGATAATAATAGTTCAAAGCTTCTGATGCTTCAGAATCTAAGCAGAATTTATAAAGTTTAATAAAATCTAATTTATTTCTAATTCCTAATAATTGTCTTAATTCTTTAATTTGAATTTGATTATTTGAAAGTGCAGCTGCTTGATCTAAAATAGATAATGCATCTCTCATTGAACCTTCTGAGGAAGAACTAATTTGTTTGAGTGATTCATCATCAATAGTAATGTCTTCTTTGACACAAATAGATTTTAAATGATTTATTAAGACTTCGTGATCAATTCTTTTAAGATCAAACCTTTGACATCTAGAAATAATAGTAGCAGGTATTTTTTTTGTCTCAGTCGTTGCAAATATGAATTTGGTATTATTTGGAGGTTCTTCAAGTGTTTTTAATAATGCATTAAAAGCGGCAGTAGATAACATATGCACTTCATCTATGATATAAATTTTAAAGCGCATTTCGTTTGTAGAATACATCACAGATTCTATGATTTCTCTTATATTATCGACACCAGTTTTGCTTGCCGCATCAATTTCAATAACATCAAGTGAATTACCTTTTGTAATAGCGTTACAAGGTCCGCAGTTATTACAAATATCAAACGTTGGTTTGTTATTGTAATTACCTTCACAATTAAAAGCTTTGGCAATTATCCTAGCAGTAGTTGTTTTTCCTATTCCTCTTATTCCGGTTAGTAAGAAAGCATGGGCTAATCTACCGCCATTCAAAGCATTTTTTAGGGTGTTAACTAGTATATCTTGACCAATTAATTCTTGGAAATTTTGAGGTCTATATTTTCTTGCAAGAACTTTATAATTCATTTTATTTTCTTAAAAGAGAGCTTCATGACCCGCTATCATTGTTACGGCTGCTTTCTTTCGAATCTGACCGGGTTAGCAAGAGTCACGTCCATGAAACTCTCCAAAGATAATATGTATTAGTTTAGTATGACTTTCAAGATATTTAAATTTTTGTTGGTATATTTCTTAAATATGTACCCAGTATTTTAACACTTCCTTCTAGAGTATAAAATTTCATTTCATCAAGCGCGTTTTGCATTCCTTTTTCGTAAGGATGCCCCTCAGCATCGACATAAAATCTTGCCGCTTTCATATTTTTTCCACTTATATAGCTTTCTAATTTTGTTAGATTAATCCCATTAGTAGCAAACCCACCTAAAACTTTGTATAGAGCAGCAGGAACAGATTTCATCTCAAATACAATAGTAGTTACAAAAACATTACTTTTGTCGTATTTGGGTATGTGTTTTTTGTTAGACATAATTAAAAATCTTGTTGTGTTATTAACCTCATCTTCAATATTCTTTTTCAGAATTTTTAATCCATATATTTTTGCAGCCATTTTAGATGCTATTGCTGCTACAGTTATATCATTACCTTTTGATAATTCATAAGCTGCTCCTGCAGTATCTATATGCTGAACAGGTAGTAAATTAAGTTGTTTTATTAATTTTCTACATTGTGCTAGACCTTGTGAATGACTTTTAACTGTTTTAATTATTTTGAGGGACGCACCTTTTAAGGCCAAAAGTTGGTGATTTACTTTTTGATAATGTTCTCCAATTATATGAAGTCCACTTTCTGGTATAAGATTGTGTATATCTGCAACACGGCCTGCTACAGAGTTTTCAATAGGTACCATAGCTAAATCAGAAATTTTACTTTTTGTAGTTTCTAACATGTTTTCAAATGAAATACAGGGAATTGCTTTTGCATTTGGGAAACATTCTTCACAGGCCATATTAGAATAAGCCCCCGGCATACCTTGAAAAGCTATCTTTAATTTCTTTTTATTAATAAGCATTGATACTCTTTTTAAATTTTTTTAAATCACTAATAGTATCTATACCAATAGGTTTCTCATTTGTAATTAAGATTTTAATGTTAATTCCAGCTTCTAGCGCTCTTAATTGCTCTAATTTTTCACTCATTTCTAAATTTGATGGTTTGAGTTTTATATATTTTTCAATTATGGATCTATCCCAACCATAAATGCCAAGATGATGCCATTTAATACTTTCTCCCCAAGGAATTGGACATCTACTAAAATAAAGTGCATTTCCAATCTCTCCAATTTTTGGTTTTAGGTTTTTAAAAGATGCTGCACATTTAACAATGTTTTCATCTAAAATCTCATTTTTATCTGCTCGAACAACTGGAGTAGCAATACATCTATTACTCTTAATTATATCAGCTAGACTTATGATTAATTTTTTTGAAACATTAGGCAAATCACCCTGCAGGTGAATAATTTTTTTTATTTTTTTTTGTGGATCAAATTTTTCAAGTGCTTCATAAATTCTATCAGATCCACTTTTATGATCTTTACTAGTAAGGATACCTATTTGCCCACATCTTTCAGCAACATTAACAATATCTTGGGTATCTGTAGCAACTATAATAGGTGCTTTTAAATTAGATTTTATTGCACCTCTAATTACATGCTCTATAAGTGGTTTTTTATCTATTTCAATCAAGGCCTTATTTTTAAGTCTTGTTGATCCTATTCTTGATGGAATTAAAATAGCAAAGTTTTTGTATGACAATTTAAATGCCTATAAATGAAATAAAGAATTTAATCTTAATTAAAATATTTTAATAATTTAATTGAAAAAATTATATAATGAAATATAAAAATATAATACCTTATTTTGATAGAGTGGAGTTAAAATGGATGCATTAAGATTCAATAAAATTGCAGCAGCAGTTTTATGTGCTGGTTTATTAATAATGGGATTTAGTAAAGTGGGTAGTTTTTTAGTTAATCCTGAAGATTTAAAGGAAAATGCCTACCCAATTGAAGTTGCTAATGTGGATGTTAAGAATAATCAAGTAAAAGAAGCATCAGTTATTGAACCAATTATCAACCTTTTAGCAAGCGCAAATATTATGGAAGGTGAAAAAGTTGCTAAAAAATGTACAGCATGTCATGTTTTTGTTGATGGAGGAAATAATAAGGTAGGTCCAGGATTATACAACATTGTTAATAAACCAATTGGAAAAGCAGACTACGGTTACTCTAAGGCGTTTGCTGCATTGAATGGTAATTGGACTTATCAAGAATTAAACAAATTTCTTTATAAGCCGAAAGAATACGTTAAAGGCACAAAAATGAATTTTGCAGGTTTAAAGAAAACCAAAGACAGAGCAAATCTCATTGCATGGTTAAGAGAAAGATCAAACGCTCCGGCACCTCTGCCAAATAAATAGTTTTGATGAGTTTAGAAAACTTTTCTTCTTTTGCAAGTTGCCTTAATGAAATAAGTCAAAGTGTTAGAAAAATTACACTTAATAAATCCAACCTGGAAAATAATTATAAAATTAAAACGGACGACAGTCCTGTTACAAAATACGACATAGAAGCTGAAAACTATATTAGAAAATATTTAGAAAATAGTTTCCCTTCTCACAATATTATTGGTGAAGAGTTAAAAGTAATTGATAAAAAATCTGAATTTACATGGATTATTGATCCTATTGATGGAACGAAATCATATATGTCTGGAAGACCATTATGGGGAACAATGATTGGTCTCTTAAAAAATAATGAACCTATTATTGGAATGGTTGATTTTCCTGAGTTAGATCAATTATGGATAGGGTATAATGATAAACTAATTTTAAATGGGAATGATTGTAATTTTTTAGAGAAAGAAAATTTAACTTTAAAAAATGCAATTTTTGCTTCAACAGCACCTGAGTTATTTGAATTTTTAAACTTACAAAAAATTAATGCAATAATTGATAATGTTAAATTTAATATATGGTCAGGTGATTGTCATAATTATATTTTACTTGCGCAAGGTAAAATAGACTTAGTCATAGAAGAAAATTTAAATTCATGGGATATTTTACCGCTTATTCCAATTTTAAAATCTAGGGAAATATCCATAACTGATTGGAGTGGCTCAGAAATATTATTTGATTTTAAAACAAAAAAGAAATTCAAAGTCATTGCAGCTTGCAATAAAGATTTGCTCAATGAGGTTCTTCAATTTTTGAATTAATTAAACATTTCGTTAATCGTTTTGAAAACTGTTCTTAAACTCATTGCTTCTCCTCCCTTTGGGAAGCCAGGTCTTGAGGTGAGATTCCAAGCCATTAAGTCAAAATGAACCCAATTAATTTTTTTATCAACAAATTGTTCTAAAAATAATGCTGCAGTGATTGCACCACCTGTACCAGAAAAACCTGTACTATTAAGAGCTCCATTTTCAGAATGAAGGAACCTTTTGTATGGAGTAAAAAGAGGTAATTGCCATACAGGATCAACCATTTTAATTGAATTATCTAAAAGCTTTTTTGAGATGTTTTCATTGTTTGAAAAGAATACTGGAACTTCTGTGCCAAGAGCTACTCTTGCTGCTCCAGTTAAAGTGGCAAAATCAATTATAAGATCAGGATTAATTTTACCCTCTTGGGCATAAGATAATGTATCTGCTAAAATTAAACGTCCTTCTGCATCTGTATTCCCAATTTCAACTGGCGTTTTATTTCTTGAAAATTTAATATCCATAGGTCTCATAGATTTTTGAGAAATCGAATTTTCTGCAATTGGTATAAGAACCCTAAGATTAATTTTGCTATTATAATCTATCAAACTTTTTGCTAAACCAATTGCAATTGCACTACCTCCCATATCCTTTTTCATGTTTAACATGGCCCCACTTGGTTTAATATCTAGGCCACCACTATCAAAGGTAATACCTTTACCTATAATAGTGACATTATTTTTGTCTTTCTTAACGTCTTTGTTTTTCCAATTAATTTCTATAAGCTTAGGATTAAATTCAGATGATCTTCCTACCATAGAAATAAGTGGAAATTCTTTATCAAAGTTACGACCTTTATGAATTATACAATTTAAATTTTTAAATATTTTTTTTATTTCTATTTCATATTGATCGGGATTTAAATAATTTGCTGGAAGGTTAATCAAATCTCTTGCTAAGTTAATCCCTTTTAATTCAATAGAGCATGTTTCAACTAGATTTTTATATTTACTATTTAACGAAAGAATATTTAAATATTTTTTAACATTATGTTTTTTTAATACATTAAATTTATAAAAACTTAATCCCCATCCTAATAAAAATTCATAAACATCATTTTCGTTGTATTGAGATAAAATATTTAGATCCCAAACCCTATCTTCAAGCAAATTACATATTTTCGCAGCTTGATCAATTGTACTTTCTCTAAAATTTTTATTTGGATTTAAATATGCAATTGTGATCAGATTTTTCTGGTCAAAATCAAATAAATTAATAATTGGTTTATCAGAATTAAATTTATAATTTGTCTTAAAATTCTTTAATTGTTTTTCTGAAAATAATTTTGAACTCAATAAGTCATTTAAATTATTCACTAAATATAATTTAGAGTTATTTTTTGAGCTTTTTTTTACAAATGTTTCACTTTTTTTATTAAGATCAATCATAATTTATCCATCAACTAAACTATACACTCTTTTGTTATATAAAAAGAGTATTATTCCTCGAAGTGTCAAAAAAATTAAAAAACAAGAATATAAGTATTTTAAATTAATTATATCACTGATTAGAAATTCAATAATTATGTAAAAAATTAAACATGAAATTACTATAGAGTTTCTCATTTCTTTTACTAATGTGGATCCTACAAATATTCCATCATATTGAAATGCAAGTACTGAAATTGGTGGGGTAATAATTACTAAAATCCAAAGATCTTGAATTATTTTTCTTAAAGGTTCAATGTCTGTAATAGAGAATATAATAAGATCTCTTAAAGAAAATAATAAGATGGCAATAAAAAAAGAAAATAAAAATGCCATTTCAAAAGTTAAGTAGATAGATGATTTTAATTCTTTTTTATTTCTAGATCCAATAGAGTTTCCAACTAAGGTTTCAGCAGAATGAGCAAATGCATCAATGGTATATGAGCATAAACTAAATAGAACTAACATAATCTCCATTGATGCTAATTCATTAACTCCAAGATCTGAAGATTTTTTGATCAGAAAAGCTTTAGCAAAAACTAAAAATATTGTTCTTATAAACAAGTATCTACTTATGTTAAATATCCTTAAAATTTTACTAGTAAAAATAAATGTTTTTAATTTAAATTTTTCAAAATCATTGGGATTTGCAATAATGAAATACATATAGATTGAAATAATAAAACCACATATCTGAGATATAAAACTGCCAATGGCAACACCATTTATTCCAAAATTTAGATGTACGGCAAAATAAATTGAAAAAATAATATTTGTAAAATTTATTATAAAAAGCTGTATCATAACAAATTTTGTTTTTTGAATTCCAAAATACCAACCTAAAAAAACAATATTGATCAATCCAAAAGGTAAACCTATCATTCTTATGAATAAATAATCCTTATAAAATTCGATTATTTTTTTTGAAGGGTTAAAAAAATAATTTGAAATTTCAAAAATTATATTTTTGCAAATATATAAAGTTATTCCAATTATTATTGCTATAATGATAGGCCTTAATAATCCTAAGAATATTTCTTCAGTATTTTTTTGGCCATGATGTTGGGCAATTATTCCTGTTGTACCCATTCTAAGAAAATTTAACCCAGCATACATGAAATTGAATATAATCCCACCTAAAGCTACAGCTGCCAGATAATCACTTGATGGCATATGTCCCATAATTAATGTATCAACTAATCCAACAAGTGGTATGGAAAAATTTGCTAAGATAATTGGCCAAGATAATTCCCAAATTTTTTTTCTATTTATTATCATTTGAAATTTAAATTTTTATGTATAAGACTTTAAGTGAGTTATGTCTTTTCATTCTGTAAAGTTAAAATTAATAAATGCTAAGTAACATCAAGAATTTAAGTTTAACAAAGAAATTAGCATATAAAATTGTTTTTTTTATCTTTTGTTTGATTCCTTTTTTTTCTGGCTTGGATTCAATACCACCTTTGGATAGAGATGAGTCAAGATTTGTTCAATCAACTTATCAAATGATAGAAACTAATGATTATATAAATATTAAATTTTTGGATGAAATTAGGGCTAAAAAACCAATAGGTATTTACTGGGCACAATCAATTTTTGCTAATATATTTGGTGAAGATAAAATCTCATCATACAGATACGTATCTACTCTAGGTGCTCTCATAACAATCTTGGTATTATGGAAGTTTTCACAAATTCTATTTGGACAAAAAGCGTCTTTATTTGTTGTCAGTGCTTCGATGATATCATTGTTATTTATATTTGAATCTCATGTAGCTAAAACCGATACATTGTTATTATCATTTATTACTTTTCAACAATATTTATTATTAAAAATCATCTTAAATAAAAAGAAATCTATTTTATTTGATTTAATCATACCAATATCTATGTGGCTCGTTTTAGGTGTTGGATTTCTAATTAAAGGACCAATTTCATTAGTTGTTTTTATCTTCACTTTATCAAGCTATGTTTTATGGAGCAAAGACATTAATCTATTAAAAAACATTAGACCTTTTTGGGGTATTATTTGTTTTATGATAATTGTTTTGCCATGGGTTTATATTATACAAAAAACTACAGATGGATTATTTTTTGAAAAAGCTATAAATGAAGATTTTTTACCAAAACTTTTCAGCGAACAAGAAAGTCATGGGGGTTATCCAGGGTATTATTTTTTGATTTCAAGTTTAATTTTTTGGCCGTTAGCATCTTTTTTTCCATTGGCTTTTTTCTTTGTAAAAAATAATTTAAATAATTTAGGCATTAGATTTTTAATTTGCTGGCTTGTCCCTT
>CACNQW010000019.1 GCA_902622745.1 uncultured SAR116 cluster alpha proteobacterium | reverse complement strand
GGTTATGTTGGATTGGTGACAGGTGCATGTTTTTCTGAATTTGGATATGATGTAACTTGCGTAGATAAAGACAAAGAAAAGATTAATAATTTAGAAAATGGAATTTTACCTATTTATGAACCTGGTTTGGAAATATTAGTAAAAAAAAATTATAAGAACGGTAAATTAAAATTTTCTAATTCAATTGAAAAATCAATATCAGACTCTGATGCAATTTTCATTGCAGTAGGTACTCCAGAAAGAAGAGGTGATGGTCACGCAGATTTGACTTATGTGTATGCAGTGGCTAAAGAAATTGCACCAATTCTAAAAAAATACTGTGTTGTGATTACAAAATCAACAGTTCCTGTAGGAACCTCCTTAGAAGTAAGAAACATTATTAAAAAGCATAATAAAAATGCAAGTTTTGATGTTGTGTCAAATCCTGAATTTCTTAGAGAAGGTAGTGCTATAGAAGATTTTATGAGGCCTAACCGGGTAATTATTGGTTGTGAAAATGAAAAGTCAAAAAATACTATGGAAAATATTTATCAACCACTTAATTTAATACAAACACCTATTTTATTTACAGATTTAAAATCAGCTGAATTGATAAAGTATGCATCTAATGCATTTTTAGCTATGAAAATTTCTTTTATTAATCAAATGGCAGATTTATGCGAAAGCCTGAATACTGATATACATTTTATATCAAGAGGAATGGGTTTAGATAAAAGGATTGGTGACAAGTTTTTACATCCTGGCCCTGGATATGGGGGGTCATGTTTCCCGAAAGATACAATTGCTTTATCAAAAATTGCTTCAGATAACAATGTTGATCTATCAATCATTAATAATGTGATTTCTTACAATAAGAAAAGAAAGAAATCACTTATTAAAAAAATAAATCATATACTTGGAAATGACATAAAAGATATGAGCTTTGCTGTATTAGGGTTATCTTTCAAGCCTGGGACAGATGATATGAGAGAGAGTCCTTCACTAGATTTAATTCCTTCCTTAGTTAAAAATGTAAAAGAAATTAAAGTTTATGACCCTATTGCTATGGATGAAGCCTCTAAATATATCAAGGATGTATATTATGCAAATAATATTGAAGATTGTATTGAGAACGTTGATGTGACAATTATTTTGACTGAATGGAGTGACTTTAGAACATTATCAGCCCATTATTTATCAAAATTTATGAAAGGCAATGTAGTTATTGATTTTAGAAATGCCTTAAACCCTGAAAATTTCAAAATTAAAAATATCACATTGCATCAAGTTGGAAGAGGACCTTTTAATTAAGCATATTTTTTAATTTCTTTTCTAGGTCTTTGAATTCCAGTTAATAATTCATTTAATGTTATTTTTCCAATAATTTTATCTTTTTTATCTTTAACCAATACAAAATAATTTTTTGTTTTAGTAATTTCTTGCAATACCTCTTCTAAAACCATTTCACTATCAATTATAGGAACATTGTCTTTTGTGATAGAAACAGATTTATTCATGATTGACTTTGCTTTGATAACTCTTGAACGATTAATATCTTTTATAAAATCAGATACGTAATCATCAGAAGGATTAAGAATTATTTTTTGGGGATTATCATCTTGAACAACAAAACCATCTCTAAGTATAGAAATTCTTTCTCCAATTTTTAAAGCCTCGTCTAAATCATGGGTTATAAATACAATTGTTTTTTTTAATTCGAGCTGTAAATCAATTAGAACATCTTGCATTTCTGCTCTTATGAGTGGGTCAAGTGCAGAGAAAGCTTCATCCATTAGTAAAATTTCTGCATCAGTTGCTAACGCTCTTGCCAAACCAACTCTTTGTTGCATGCCTCCCGAGAGTTGATTTGGATAATAATTATCATATCCTTCTAATCCGACTCTTTTTAACCAAAATTGACTTTTTTCTTGATAAATTTCTTCAGAAATATTTTGAACCATTAAACCATAGCTAATGTTTTCAAGAATTGTTTTATGCGGAAAAAGTGCAAATTTTTGAAAAACCATTGACATATTTTTTTGTCGATATTCTAGTAACTCTTTATTATTAAGTTCTAAAACATTTACTCCATCAATTGTTATTTCTCCAAAAGAAGGTTCGATTAGCCTATTTAAATGTCTAATAAGCGTGGATTTTCCTGACCCTGACAGACCCATGATGACGTGAATTTTCCCCTTTGGTATATTAAGATTTATGTTATTAAGTCCAAGTACACAATTTGTTTTGTCAAGGAGCTCTTCTTTACTTATACCGGTTTTAACTAAGTTTAGAGCTTCTGTAGTATTATTACCAAATATTTTATATAAGTTTTTGATTTTAATAAAATTATTCATTTAGTCACTCTTATATCTTTGCATTCTTTTTCCGATCCTTTGAGTAACTCTGTCAAAAATTATAGCCAAGACAACAATTGCAAGGCCATTCATTAATCCTAAGGCAAGATACTGGTTTGAAATTGCTCTTAAGACAGGAAGTCCTAACCCTTGAACACCAATCATTGAAGCTATTACAACCATAGCGAGAGCCATCATAATAGTTTGATTTACTCCTGCAAAAATTGTTGGTAATGCAAGAGGTATTTGTATACCAAATAATTTTTGCCAATAATTTGCTCCAAATGACTCTGCTGCTTCTAAAACGTCTTTGTCAACTAGTCTTATTCCTAAATTAGTTAATCTTACTATAGGAGGTATTGCATATATACAAACTGCTATTAGTCCTGGTACTTTGCCTATACCTAATAGCATTACTACTGGTATCAAATATACAAAGCTCGGAATAGTTTGCATGACATCTAATATTGGTAGTATCAATGTTTGAACTTTATTACTTCTTGCCATTGCAATTCCAATTGGTATGCCAATAAAAATGCAAAGCAATGTTGAGACTAAAATTATTGCTAAAGTAGACATAGTGTCTTCCCACATCCCGAAATAACCAATTAATAGAAAGCTTAAAAATGTTCCAGCAATAATTATGATTGATCTTGATGCTAGCCAACATATGAATAAAATGGCAAATATTGTAATAGGCCAAGGAGTGTTTAAAAATAATTTTTCAAATGCAACTAAAAAACTTAAAAGTGGATCAAAAAAATTTTCTATACCTTCGCCGTAATTTCTTGAAAAAGATGTAAAAGTGTTATCTACAGTTTTCTTAAATTCTCTTAAGCCATTTCGATCCATTTCTGGAAATTTTGTTAACCATTCCATAATAATATAAAAAATTGCCCCTATAAATTAAATCATAGGAGCAACATTAAACGGCTTATAAGCTTGCTTTAATTTTTGTAGCAGCATCGTCAGATACCCACTTTTTCCAAACATCTTCATGTTTTTGAAGAAATTCAAAGGCGGCATCTTTACCAGTTGCTTTTTGATCGGTCATAAAAACAAGCATTTGATTCATTATTTCACCTGGGTAAGTTCGATTTTTAATAAAATCTGAAGCAACACCAGAATTATTCATGAATTTATCTGTTACAACTGTTTCTACTACTGATTTTGTCCAAGAAGTTTGCTTAGGATCTGCACATTCCTTTTCTGGTTTAACTATACAATTATGCCAATTATCATCATCATATTCTACACCAAAAGGGACTTTCACTAGCCCATATTTTCCAACTACTGAGGTAGGCGTCCAATAATAACCAAACCAGTTTTCATTTCTGGTTGAAGCCTTAGCTATAGCACCGTCTAAACCTGCAGCTGAACCTGGATCAATTAATTTCCAACCTTTTTCTTCCATTTTAAATGCTCTAAATAAGTTATTTGTAGAAAGTTGACAGTTCCAACCTGCTGGACATGTCATCATTCCGCCTTTCGAACTATCTTCAGGATGTGGGAATAAATCTGGTCTTTCTATAATATCTAGAACAGTTTTAAGTTCTGGATGGTTTTTAACCACGCTTGGTGAAACCCACCAACCTTCCCCTAAACCAGTTATTGGGCCAGGATTTGCAACAAAAAGTCTTTTTTCGTCTTTTGCTTTTGAAAGTGGACCTTGTACTGCATTACTCCAAAGTTCTGGAGCAATATCTGGCATGCCTTTCTCATTCATGGATGTAAAAGTAGGCATAGTTGCACCGGCAACTAACTCAACTTCACAATCATATCCTTTTTCTAAAATAATTTTGTCAACATTTGCCATAAGTTCTGCAGAAGCCCAATTCATCTCTGCAATAGTAACTTTACCGCAAGCTGTTTGCTCAATTTTTTTCTCGGCAGTCATAAAATAAATTCCAACTGCTACGGCTACTGCTATAATAACAGCTCCGAGTTTCCGATTCATATCAATCTCCTTATTTTTTTGATTTTAAATAGCCTAACATTAAAACGTACCACATTGCAAATTTCCATCAAAAAAAAGACACAATTCAAAATTAATTATTGATATGTGTTAATACATAATAATACCTTTTGTTAAAAAAATTAAACTGGGGATTTAATTGACTGCATTTGAAGATACTACACCTTTTGTTTTGGCTTTATTAATCACGTTTTCGGCCTTAGTATGTATTTCAATGTGGAACAATTTTAATTCTGTTAGAGTTGAAAAAGAAGTTCTAAAACCAAAAACTGAAGGGCCTTCTAGAACTAGAGAACTGTTAATTAGATTTACGAAATTTTATAATGATTTAGATGCACATAACAATTATCTCTATGATACGCAATTATTACCTGACCCAAAACAACATATAATACATGCATTATATGTTGGTTATGATGAATCTGAAAGTGACGAAGACAGACAAGCAATTAAAATAGGATTAGAGGCAATAGTTCAGTTCCAAGATTTAATAGGGGATGAGCCACTTAAACCAGAAATTGATGAAGGTACTGAGGATCAATCAACGAATTTGGAAAATTTAGATATTAGTGACGAACAAAAAAAATATATAGATTTCAACAATAAGAGAATTAAAGAATTAGAAACACATTTTTCTCACTTAAAAATTGAAGTTAATGATGACATTATTAGTGAAAAAGAAGACATTTCTACTTCAGAAAAAAGGAACATTAGCGAGTAAATTAACTATAAATCAAAATAATTCTTTATATTACGAGCATGTAGAAGGTAAACCTAACACTTATACATATGTTTTTATAAATGCTTTAACAGGCAACACCTCTGCATGGAACGGTTTCATTGGTAAAAGAGTTAAAGATAAAGGTTATGGTTATTTGACTTATAATTTTCATGGTCAAATAAATTCAAGTTTTGATGAAAATATTAACTTAACTTTTGAATAAATTGTTTCTGATTTTTTACAGCTTATTAATCACTTAAATCTCAAAAATATTATACTCTGTGGCTATCAATTGGTGGGTTATAGGCAGCTATTGCATCTCTGGAAAAAATCGATGTAAAGGGTTTAGTTTTGATAAACACACTAAGAAAAACTTACTCAAGATTGGATTGGATAAACCGAGCTATGGTAAATGCTGCTAAACTTGGAGGAAGCGCATTAATTATGGATATGGGCATGCCAGTAATAGCTTCTCCAAAGTTTTTAAATAAAGTTAAAAGTAATGCCTTAATTTTTGAAAACTATAAACCTTTAGAGAAAAACGATGGAATATTGAAGCTAATGGAAGGTTCATTATATGCGAACTGATCTTTTGATTGGTCCAAAATAAATATTCCAACTCTCATTATCACTGGCCATTTAGACAAAAAGTTTAGAATTCCAGAAGACATTGAAGAATTAGTGAAAAAAATAAAAAATTCAATGACAATATAATTGCCTCATTGCGGTCATTTAATTCCATTAGAACAACCTGAAGAGTTTTTAGATGATATAATTAAATTTGTTGAAAATTTAAATTAATTCTTAACAATAATTAAAATATCTTCTGGTAAAATTGAAGAAAAAATAATTTCAGTTTTTCCAAAATTTTGTTCACAAATATCTTTTATCCAATTTTTATCAGTATAATATAAACCATTCTGAATTTTCTTTTCGTTGTGATGTAATAGATTAAAAGCCATAACTTTATTTGTTTGTTTCCAGATATTATTTAAGTTCTTTAAAATATATTTTTCCCACATCTTCATGTCTTTAGTAACACTTAAATTATAAGTACCAGACATCACTGAAAAGTCTACAATTCCTTTAGGTGAAGACTGTTTGTAAAATTTAAAGTTTTCATTAGAGTAATTTTTAGTACAGTATTCAATTAATGTACTATTTAAATCACAGCCTTGATATTGAAAAGTTGATTTATTTAATTTTTTTTTTAAAAATTCCAATAATTTTCCATAACCACAACCTATATCACAAATTGTAAATTGTTTAAGATTATTATGTTTATTTAAAGCAGATAATATTAATTCAAATCTATGTAATTGAGTAAAAGAGTTTTTCCAGAAAAGACCTTGAGGATTGTTTCCATATTTCATTAATCTACTTGTATATGAATTATTGATTTTATATTCAAGATAAGAGAAACTCAATTCATCATAAAAATTCATTCTTAATTATATGATTTTTTAAAATGATTAAAAAGAGAAATTAAATGAAAAAGATTTTATTATTAGGAAGTGGCGAGCTTGGAAAGGAATTAACTATAAGTCTTCAAAGACTTGGGTGTTATATAATCGCATGCGATAAATATAAAAATGCGCCTGCTATGCAAGTTTCTCAAGAATGTGAAGTATTTGATATGTTGATCCCCCACAATTTAAAAAAAGTAATTGCTAAACACAAACCAGATTTAATTGTTCCAGAAATTGAGGCCATTGATACTGAATGTCTCATTCAATTTGAAAAAGAAGGCTTGAAGGTTATTCCTTCTTTTAGAGCTGTAAGTATGACAATGAATAGGGATAAAATAAGAAATAGAGCAAAAGAACTTGGAATTAAAACTGCAAAGTTTGAATATGCGGAATCTTTACATGAACTTGTTGAAGTGTATCATAATATTAGAAATAAAGTTGCAATTAAACCAGTTATGAGTTCCTCTGGTAAGGGTCAAAGTTATGCTTCTACAGTTTCTGATGTTAAAAAAGCTTGGACTTTGGCTTTGTCTGGCATGAGAGGAAAGAAAAAAAAAGTTATAATTGAAGAGTTTATTGATTTTGATTATGAAGTTACATTACTTACAATTCTGGATTCAAAAGGTAATATCCATTTTTGTCCGCCAATAGGTCATTTTCAAGAAAGAGGAGATTATCAGCACAGTTGGCAACCTGCAAAATGTGAACAAAAAATTATTAATAAAATGAAAATTATAGCTAGAAAAATCGTAAAAGATTTAGATGGTCAGGGTTTGTTTGGTATAGAGTTTTTTATAAAAAAAGAAGAGGTTTACTTTAGTGAATTAAGTCCAAGACCTCATGATACTGGCATGGTTACATTGTTTACTCAAAATTTCAGTGAATTTGATCTGCATGCTAGAGCAATTTTAGACTTTACAATACCAAAAATTGAGCTTTTTAAAAAGGGAGTAAGTCAAGTTATTCTTGCAAATAAAAATGCAAAGGGTAAGTTTTTAATCAAGGGAATTGAAAATGCATTACATGACAAAACCATTGATATTAGAATCTTTGGTAAACCTGAAACCAAACCTTACAGAAGAATGGGTGTGATTTTAGCGAGTAACCTTAAAAAAGCTAAAGAAGCTTTATCAAAAATTAAAGTTGTGAATATTTAACAAACTAGTTATGTAAACTATTTTCTACAATGTCTGTGATTAACATATGTCCGGGTGTATGAGTTATACAAAATGGTATCTTTGCTTCAATGATTGCATTTTGGGGAGTAACACCACAGGCCCAAAATATATATTCTTCATCGTTATTTTTTGTTCTAGGACTGTCACCCCAGTCAGGACTTAAAATATCGTCAATTCCAATTCCCTTCGGATCACCGTTATGAATTGGATCACCGTGTGCATAGGAGAAATTCCCTGAAACTTGGTAAATTTTTTTTATATCTTTTTTATTAAAAATTCTCATCGATACAACCATTTTACTATTAAAGGGACCGCTCTTTTTATTCTTAATATTAGTTCTATACATTGGCACAACTTTATTATTTGTGATGTGGTCAATTTCAAGACCAGCATTTAGTAATGCATCTTCAAAGGAAAAAGAACAACCGATAGCAAATGCTATAAAATTATCATTCCAATACTCTTTAATATTCCGAGTACTGGAAATTAAATTTCCATTTTTATATATATTATACAATGGCACATCAGATCTAATATCAATATCGTCTCCCAAAGTTTCAAAATATGGATTATTTAATTTTGTTTGACCAACTAAAGGACACGCTTTTGCATTCAATTTACAAAACTTATAAAAATCATTTGAGTATTCATTAGGTAGAATGACAATATTAGCCTGAAGTTTATTAGCCGCCAAACCTGAGGTGTGATTGTTATATTGTTCTAACCTAATTCTTTTTCTGATTTCTTTTGAACTTAATTTTTTTGCAATATTATAACTAACAACATTCATTGTTACATTTTATTATTTTTATATTCATTTTTCCATATTTCTTTTAATGTAGAGATTATATCATTAAATTTAGTCTCATAATCTACGTAATTAGCTATGGTACAAATTTGATTATCTACTATTTTTTTGTTTTTGTAGGTCAGAAGATTAAGGGATTTTCTATTTAATTCTTTTTTTAATTTAACTTTTCGGAAAAATAATTTTTCTTTTAAAGTAATCAATTTATTATTAAAAATATAATTTCCTGTTTTATTTACTATTTTAAAAACACTTATCTTTCGTTTATCTTAATTAATTTTAACTAACTGTTCCAGATAGTTACCTTGTTTAAGAGTATAAAAAATGAAATTTTCATGGATCTTAAGATTATAAATTATTTCTTCCTCTTTTTTTACAAATTCAATAAGTATAATCAATAAAGCCCAATCCTTTATTTGAAAGAAAAAAAAATATTACTGTTAATATAATTACCATTTTTTTATAAAATATATAAATATACATATAATATATACGATTTTTTTTAAATTTAGGTGAAGTCTTAAAGGAAATTTTAATATTACAGTTTGGAGCGGGCGAAGGGATTTGAACCCTCGACCCCAACCTTGGCAAGGTTGTGCTCTACCCCTGAGCTACGCCCGCATTATCTAATCTTATAAATATTTAAATTTAACTAGGCAAGAAATTAATTTGTTTTTAGTAATTTATAATATCATGTAAAGTTTGTGTAATATACTCAATATTTTTTGCTGTTAGATAAGGATGCATAGGTAATGAAATAACATTGTTTGATAAAACATTGGTATTTTTAAGATTATCAGATGAAATAGGAAAATCTTTATAAGGAGTTTGACAATGTATTGGGATAGGATAATAAATCGCAGTAGGTATATTTTTATCTTTCATTCTTACTTGTAATTCGTTTCTGTTACAACTTTCAGGCAGTTGAATTGTGAATTGAGCCCAGCTACTTTTTGTGTTAGGTATTATTTCCGGCAATTTAATATTTGTATTCAATCTCTTAAATGCTTTTTTATAGTTACCAGCTATTTTATTTCTTTCGATTAATTCAGATTCAAAAATTTTTAATTTCTCGAGAAGTATGGCTGCTTGTATTGTATCAAGCCTTCCATTAAGTCCAATTCTTTCGTATTTATATTTATCAGACCCCATTCCGTGTAAATGACAAGAATACGCTATATTAAAAAAATTCTCATTGTTTGTAAATAGAGCTCCTCCGTCACCATAACAACCTAAAGGTTTGGCAGGGAAAAAAGATGTTGCTGAAATTTCACATAAATTTCCTGATATATTATTATTATAAACTGCACCAAAAGATTGCGCAGCATCATCGAAAACCCATAGTTTATTTGCATCAGCAACTTCTTTAATTTTGTTCATATCACTGGGTTGACCAAACAAACCAACTGTTATAATTCCCTTTATTGAAATACCTGATTTCTTAGCTTTTTGAATGCAATTAGAAATACTTTTTTCACAAATATTAAATGTATCTAACTTAACATCTGAAAAAAAAGGTATGCCACCTAGCATACAAACTGCTTCGGCAGTTGAAGCAAAAGTAAAAGATGGAACAATTACAGCTTCACCAGGCTTTAATCCAAGTGCAATTAATCCTAAAAGAAGAGCATCAGTTCCACTCGAACAACATAATACAAATTTAGATTTTGAGAAAATGGAAAGTTCATTTTCTAACTCCTTAATTTCTGGTCCCTGAATATATTGCCCATGATTAAGTACATTAGAAATTCTTTCATCTATATTATTTCTGATGAGTTTTTGTTGTGTTTTTAAATCAATAAAATCCATTATTTAATCCATATTTATTTATTAATTTATTTTCTATCATATCTAAAACTATTTGAACATTCATAGCTTCTTTAATGTTAGTTATTGGTGTATCATTATATTCAACGCATTTTAAAAATGATTCAATTTCTTTTTTTAAAGGCTCTTCTTCTTGAACTGCAATAGAAATGTTTGGTTTATATACCACTTCATTTTTTTTGTTAAGATAACTTGGGTTGAAAATTAATTTAGTTTTCCATTCTCTAGTATCATCAAATATTAAACTACCTTTTGTTCCAAATACACTAAATCTATGTTCTTTGTATGGACTTATCCAATCCATATTAAGAATTGCTATGAGATCCTTTTCAAAATATAAAATAATATTAATATAATCAGCGACGGTTTTTGAGTTTTTAAAAACTGCATTAACGTCAACTTTAATTGGAAAATCTTGAGTTAATGATAAAATCATGGATAAATCGTGAGAAGCTAAATCATATAGAACAGATTCTACTTTTCTAACTGCACCAAAGTTTAATCTGTTGGCCTTAATTATGTTTAAATTTCCAATTTTACCTAACTTAATTTCATGTTTTAGTTTTTTAAAAGCGTTATGATAGTGTAGAAGGTGCCCAGTGAATATAGTTTTATTAACTTCATTAGCAACTTTTTCGATTTCTCTAGAGTCTTTAAGTGAAAGACATAAAGGTTTTTCTACAAAAACATTTTTATTATTTTTTAGTGACTCTATAATGTAATCTTTGTGTGTTATCGCTGGACTTGCGATTATTACACTATCAATGGTTTTTGACAAAAATATATCATCTACATTTCTAGTAATTTTATTTTTTTTTATTAAATTGAAATTCAGATTTCTAAAATCATTATCATATACCAATTCTACTACATGAAAATAATCTAAATTTCGATAAATATTTTTACCCCAACTTCCTAATCCTATGATTCCAACTTTTTTTTTATACATTATTTAATAAATACACTTCATAACTTTAAGACGTCAATAGTAGTCTTTTGTAACAATTAATGAATATTACCTCTTGATTAATTGTTATCATTAAACATATGATCATTATAACTATTAATATCACAAAGTATGTCTAAGAATATCATAGAAGTATCTCAGGAAAATTTCGTCGAGTTAATCATTAAGGGTTCAGAGAAATTGCCAGTTGTTGTCGATTTCTGGGCACCTTGGTGTTCACCTTGCAAACAATTAACACCTATTCTTGAAAAAACAGCAACTTCATTTCAAGATAAAATTATATTAGCCAAAATTAATATTGATGAAAATCAATCCATTGCAGCACAAATGCAAATCCAATCCATACCGATGGTTTATGCTTTCTTTAATGGTCAAGTCGTTGACGGTTTTCAAGGTAATATAGCTGAGAGTGAAGTTGTAGATTTTTTTAAAAAAGTTTCAAAGCTTAGTGGTCCCAGTCCTGAAATTAGTGAATATTTAGAAGAGTTGAAAAATGCCATTTCAAACACAGCTTGGAAAGAAGCACTTAAATTTTCAGATTTAATTTTGGATATTGATCAAAATAATATTGATGCATGTTATGGTAAGGTACGTTCACTTATAGAGCTTCAAAAATTTAAAGAAGCAAAAGAAATTATGTCTGTGTTACCTAAAGAAATTTTAAATGAAAAGAAAATGCAAGATTTAAATTTAAATGTAGATATTGCAGAAAACGCATTTAAAGCGTCAAAAAATATTTTAGATTTTGAAAATGTTTTGAAAAAAAATCCTAAAGATATTAAAGCTCACATAGATCTGTCAAATGCATTATTTGGTGAAGGAAGGATTGCTGATTGTTATTCACTTTTAATTAATGCAATAAAAATCGATCCTGAATGGAATAACCAAGAAGCAAGAAAAAAATTGTTGTCATTTATAAGTAGCCATGATTTAACTTCAGAAGAGGCAAAACGAGCTCGAAGGCAATTGTCTTCAATTTTGTTTAATTAATGAAAAATGAAAACTGATTTTGAAATACCTATATTCCCATTGGAAGGTGTTATTGTACTACCTGGATCAGTATTGCCTTTAAATATTTTCGAAAAAAGATATTTAAATATGGTTGACGATTGTTTAAAAACAGATTCTAAACTAATTGGCATCATTCAACCTCTCTCAAGGATAAAAAAAGATTTAAATACATTTATAGATAATGTTGGATGTTATGGAAAAATTGTCAAGTATGAAGAAACAGATAAAAAAACTTATTTTATTTCTCTAAAAGGCCGTTCCAGATTTAGAATCAAAACAACTTATTTAACACAAAGAGGTTATTTAAAGTCTTGTATATCAGAAAACGACTTTAAAGATGATACAGACGAAATTAATTTTGAAAAAAATTTTAAGTTTTCAAATAGTAATGCACTAAAAACTGTTTTAAAAAGCTATTTAAAAAATAAAAAATTATCATCAAATTGGGATTATATAAATGCAACATCAAATTTAGATCTAGTAAATCAATTATCAATGATTTGTCCTTTTTCAATACAAGAAAAACAAATGCTACTTGAATCTAATTCGATAAATGATAGATATATACTGTTAACATCTATACTCCAAAATTCGACCTCATCTAATGAAGAAAAAAATTCCCTCAAACATTAATATACAAAATATAGATAAATTATTAGAAATTCTTATATGTCCAAAAACAGGTTCTTCTTTAAAATATGATAAAGAAAAACAAGAGTTAATAAGTTCTAAGGCAAATTTAGCTTACCCAATAAGGAATAAAATTCCTATTTTGATTGAAAAAGAAGCTAGAAAAATAAATAAGGGATAATTTTTTAATAACCTCTTGCAATTATTGAAAAAATTTTTTTTCCATATATTTTGTTCAAATTTTGACTCACTAAGTTGATTATGTTGTTAAATTTTCTTGTTCTCTTCTTAAAGAGATAAAAAATTGAGGTTGTAATTAAAGTGATAAGGTTGTTTCTTTTTTTTCTAAGGTTACCATATTCATTTAGTATAGAAATATCTCCAAAATCTTTCCCATATGAACTTGCCTTATCAATACATTTTAATAAATCAAAGCAATCTTCTATTGAAAGATTAAAGCCTTGCCCAGCAAGAGGGTGTATCGTATGCGCTGCATCTCCAATTAAGGCAATTTTCTCAGAAAATGGATTATTCACAAATGTAATATTTGAAGAATAAATTTGTAATTTATCATAGTTGGTTGTTTTTGCTTTTTGATTTTCAAAACAAATATTATATTTCGTAAAAAAGAAATTTAATCTTTGAATTATTTCATCATGGTATTTGAAGTTTGATTTATTATTCTTTAAAACTTCATTATCAAGACTCCAAACAAAATTTACTAAATTATTATTTTTAGATATTGGTAGTAACCCAATAAAACCATCATTCAAAAAAACTTGTTTAGCAATTGAATTATTAAATTTTTTTGAATGAAGATATCCACTTATAATTGTATGGTTAAGATTATGGCTTACATATTTAATTTCAGCAAAATCTCTTAAGGCTGATGAATTGCCATCAGCAGAAATTACAAGAGAGGTTTTTATTTTGGTTCCGTCTTCTAAATATAGATACCTGTGATATTGATCATATTTAGTTTTTATAACTTTTGACTTAAAAACTTTCAGATTTTTCTTTAAAAATTTAAAGGTTTTTTTTAAAGTATCATTTTGGATTATTACACCATGGCCCTGTTTATCTTCTAAACTTAAAGGTAATTTTTCATTCTCATTATGAATTTGAATTTTTTTTATATTTAAAAAATCATTGTCATTAAAATGATATTTAAACTTATTTTTAAGTTTAAAAAAATTATTAGTATTCAAAAAGCTAACCCTCGTGTCTATAAATGTTTTTTTATTTAAATTTATCCAGCAAATTTTATTCGAATCTATATTGTTACTTTTTAAAAGTAACGAGACCATTAACTGACCCGTTAGACCACCACCAATAACAGTAATAGTGTAAAATTCATCTTTTGTTGAGCTTTTCATTATAAAAAATTAAATTATTTTTATTTAATTTTCAAATAAACTATGTTTTAACTAGATAAATTATTATGATAAATCAAGATTTTGATGTTTTAAAAGATTGGATGTTTGGAAGTTTAACATCACTGTTAGATGGAAAATTACCGAACTCAAATCTAAAAGTTTTAAAGATGTCAATTGGTGAACCTCAACTTGGCCCACCTGAATTTATTAAAAATAAATTTGACATGTTTTTTGATGATTGGGGAAGATATCCTCCATCAGAAGCAATTCCAAAGTTAAAAGATGCTATAAAATTATATTTGAATAAAAGATTCCCTGGTTCAACAAAATTAGTTGATTTTAACAAAAATATTCTTCCTGTTCCTGGCACTAGAGAAGCTTTACATCTAGTGGGACTTATTTCTAAAAATAAATATAAAAAAAATCCTGTAGCAATTTTAACAAACCCTTTTTATCATGCTTGGAAAGCAGGAGCTATCCAAAGTAATTCCAAAATTTTATGGTTAAATGCGAAACATGATAATAACTACAAACCAAAAATTGATAGTTTGACACCAGAAACATTAAAATCCACTACAATAATGTATCTATGTTTCCCTTCTAATCCTCATGGAACTCTTGCAGACATTGATTATTTAAAACAAGCGGTACAACTAGCTAAAAAATATGATTTTATCCTTGCTGTAGATGAATGCTATATTGATATATACAGAACTTACCTTCCAAAACCAATTGGTGTTTTAAATGCTCTGATTGAAATGAAATCTAATTTAGATAATGTCATTATCTTTAATTCACTTTCAAAAAGAAGTAATGTGCCGGGTTTAAGGGCGGGATTTATTCTAGGGGATGAAAAAGTAATTTCTGTTTATAAGTTATTAGTATCAAATGGTGCTTCACCTGTTCCAATTCCTGTTCAGAATATAGCAGCTTCATTATATGAAGATGAAAACCATAATTTTGAAGCATGTGCATTCTATGATAAAAATTTTAAAATAGCTCAAAATTTATTGAAAGAAACCCATCCAAGTTTAAAAATACCTAAAGCTGGATTTTATTTATGGCTTCCTGTCAAAAATGACTTAAAGGTAGCAGTTGATCTTTGGACTGATTATTCTGTAAGAGTAATGCCAGGTTCATTTATGGCTGAAAATATTTCAGGTGAAAACCCATGCAGAGATTTTTTAAGAATAGCATTAGTCCATAAAGAAGAAATAGTTTTAGAGGCCTTTCAAAGAATGTCAGATTATTTCAAAAAAAATAATTATGCATGATAACGAATATATTTCTACTCTTACTTTTAAGAGGAAATTTCTATTAACGACATTGGGAATAATTTTTTTTTCAATATCATTGTTTATTACTTTATCTTCAGCATCATTTGATTTTGATGAAACTGGATGGCTGGTATTATCTAATATAGAAAATGAAAATATATTCGGTATTTTGGGGTCATATACCTCAGGATTTCTTTTAAAAGAATTCGGGTTGTTAACACCATTTTTTTTATCTTTAATTTTTTTGATGTATAGCTTGAAATATTTTAAACATAAATCTATATCAAAATTATGGCTTAAATTAATTTTTATTTTAGCTTTAATTTTCTTATCAGGACTATTATCCCAACCATTTCATATGTTTTTAAATTCTTACTTTTTTGAAGAGAGTAAAATACTTGCATATAAAGGCTTCTCTTATAGAACTTATGAGTTTATTTCAGATTATTTAAAATCAGAGTTTAACTTATCAAATGATCACATTTTTATTATATCAAACTTATTTATAGCCATTTTATCCATTTTTATTTTTGTATATGTTGCATCTACAAATTTTCAGGAATTATTTTTCTTAAAAACAATATTTAAACCATTTTATTTGCCTATAATATGGATTTTACATTTGATTAATAATTTATTAATTAAAAAAGTCTATTTTGAATCTCAAAATGATATTTTCTCAGAGACAAGCAAAAATGGATACGTGCATAAATTGAATGAATTATTTAACATAATAAGGAGAAAAAAGAAAAAAATACAACCTAAGGAAGAGATAAGTGTAAATAATTTAAGCTTGCCAAAACATGGAGATAAAAAAACCTCGAAAACAACAAATAAACAGCAACATTTACCACTTAGTTCTCAAAATGGATTTATCTTACCTAACATTGATTTGCTAATTAATCAAAAAGTTGAAAATTTAATACCAGATAAAGATATATTGAATGCTAACGCAAAATTGTTAGAGGGAGTTTTAAAAGACTATTCTATTGAAGGCTTGATAGAAAATGTTCAACAAGGACCGGTAGTAACAAGATACGATCTTAAACCCGCTCCTGGCCTTAGAAGTCAACGAGTTATTTCTTTATCCGATGACATTGCTAGGTCCATGCTTGCTGATTCTGTTAGGGTAGCAATGGTTCCAGGGAAAAATGTTATTGGTATTGAGCTTCCAAATAAAGTAAGAGAAATAGTATCATTAAGACAAATATTAAATGATGATGAGTTTCGCAATTCAAATCAAAAATTGCCACTTTGTTTAGGTAAAGATATCGCCGGGAATTCTATCATTGCTGATTTAAGTAAAATGCCTCATTTGCTTATTGCAGGTACAACAGGGTCTGGAAAGTCCGTTGGTGTTAATTCAATGATCATTTCATTGTTGTACAAGCATAGTCCAGAGACTTGCAAGTTTATTATGATTGATCCAAAAATGTTAGAGTTATCAGTTTACGATGGTATACCACACCTATTAACTCCTGTTGTCACAGATCCTAAAAAGGCCATCACAGCTTTAAAATGGGCGGTTAGGGAAATGGAAAAAAGATATTCATTAATGAGCAAATTATCAGTGAGAAATATTGATAATTACAATGAAAGATTAAACTTGGCAAGAAGAAAAGGTGAAATTTTAACTCAAAATATTCAAGTTGGTTTTGATACTGAAACTGGGCAACCAGTTTTTGAAGAACAAGAAATAGATTTAAATCCATTACCCTTTATTGTGATTATAATTGATGAAGTAGCGGATTTAATGTTAGTAGCTGGTAAAGAGATTGAGGCAGCAGTTCAAAGACTAGCCCAAATGGCAAGAGCGGCTGGGATCCACGTAGTTATGGCTACACAAAGACCTTCTGTAGATGTAATTACAGGAACTATAAAAGCAAATTTTCCAACAAGAATTTCGTTTCAAGTTACAAGTAAAATTGATAGCAGAACTATTTTAGGAGAACAAGGTGCAGAACAACTTCTTGGAAAAGGTGATATGTTGTTTATGGCAGGAGGTGGAAAGATAACTAGAGTTCATGGCCCTTTTTTAAATGATGAAGAGGTTGAAAAAGTGACATCGTTTTTAACTAAACAATCTTCCCCTGATTATGATCAAAGTGTAACAGAAGAACAAAATAGTGATGATTTCAATTCAAATGATATGTCAAATTATTCGAATGGAGATGAGCTTTATCAGCAAGCAGTCGATTTGGTTGTAAGGGAACAAAAAGCAAGCACATCATTTATTCAAAGACATTTTAGAATTGGATACAATAGGGCAGCAACTATTATTGAAAAAATGGAAGAAAATAATATCATTTCCAAACCGGGAAGAGCTGGCAAAAGAGAAATCATAGTGGATCAAAAATGATATTTAAAAATCTGAAAAGAAAGTTAATCTTTATTTTTATTTTAACCTTAATAACTTCATCACTTAATATATTTACAAGTAAAGCGAGTAGTAAAAAGAATTATTTAGAGGTAAAAAAGTATTTAGCTGATTTAAAGACACTAAGTGCAGATTTTGTTCAGATTTCTGAAAATGGTGATGTTAGAAAAGGAAAGATATATGTCAATCTACCAGGCAAGCTAAGAATTTCTTATGAAGAACCTAACGATTTATTAATTACTTCAATGGGCTTTTGGCTAGTAGTACAAAACAGAAAACTGAAGCAAACCAATAACTACCCACTAAGTAAAACCCCTTTAAATAATTTTTTAAATCAAAAATTAGATTTAGATAATGGTTATTATAATATGAAGCTCTTTGAAGAAAATGGTGTGGTCACATTAAAATTTTTGAACAATAAAGAAATGGTTGGTACTTCTTTTGAATTATTTTTTAAGACTAATCCCGTGCAATTAAAAAAATGGGAGATTACTGATGAATTAGATAACAAAACTTCAGTATTATTTCAAAATCTAAAAACTGGAATAAAAAATTCTCACCTCTTATTCTTTCCTGAAGACTTAGGAGAAGTTAGAAATGATTGATCGACTTATATCAAATATAGAAAAAAGCTTTAATAAAAATAATATTCAATTAGCTTTTCAGTTAATTAATGAATTAAAAATAAAGTATCCGCAAAGCACACGAGTAGAAGATCTTTTCAAAAAAAATAAACTTAAATATATTCAAAGAATGAAAATTAATTCAATTGAAATTGAAAATTTACATTTAAATAAAAATCATAATGATTTAAAAATGAAATTAGATAAATTTTTAAAAATTGAACCAAATAACGCTTATTTAAATTCTTGTATGGGCAATTATTATGGACAAATTGGTCAATTAAAACAAGCAAGAATATATCATCAAAAATCAATTTTATCTAACCCTTATGAAAGGACTTTTTATATAAATTTTGCTGAAACTTGCAAATTTTTAGGCACTTTAGATCTAAGTGAAAAATTCTATCAATTTTCTTTACTTTTAGATGATACCGACGAAACAGTTTTGTTGTCTCATGCTGATGTTTGTTTTATGCGATGTGAATTAAAAAAGTCTTTTCAATCTTATGAAAAATTAGTTTTTTTGGAGAAAAAAAATAAAGAGACTATTTATAAAAAGAAATATTGTCATAAACTCATAATTTCAAATAATCTTGAAAAAGCAAAAGAAATACTAAACGAATTAACAGAAGAAAAAGACAAAATAGATGTTTTTTATTATAATGCTCTAATTAAAATTGAAGAAAAGCAATATAATAAAGCATTAGAATTTTTAGATGAATGCTTTAAAATTAATAAAAATTTTATAATTGGATATATTGCTTTAGCAATTATTTTGGAAAGACAAGGACAGTTTAAAGAAGCCATTAATAATTTAAAAAAAGTTATTAATATTGAAAAAAATAATGACCTTGCTCTAAGAAATTTAGGTATAATATATTCACATATCGGCAAATTAGACGAAGCTGCGATTTTTCTTAAAAGAACAATCAAAATTAATCCTAATGATTATGAAACAAAATTTATTTTAGGACAAATTCAATTATATCAAAAGAATTTTGCGGATGGATGGAAAAATTATGAAAGTAGATGGCTTTGCAATAATTTTAAGGGTAAAAAGTTCTTATCTTCTAAAAAAGAACTCAAGAATTTAGAGTACATAAATAAAGTTTTAGTGTGGTCAGAGCAAGGTGTTGGTGATCAGATAATGTATGGCAGTATTTTTAATGAATTTTCAAAAATATGTGATAAACTGATAATCAGAATTGATAAAAGATTGATTAGATTATTTGAAAATAAAAATTCAAATGTAAAATTCGTTGGGGAAAATTATCAAGTTAAAGAGGATGACTATGATAGCCATCTATCTATCGTAGATCTAGGCAAATTCTTCAGAACTAATATTCATCAGTTTGAAACTACAAAATTTCCATATATTGATGTTGATAACAAACTTTCAATTAAAATTAGAGATAATTATTATAACCCTAAAAAAACTATTGTTGGAATATCTTGGACTAGTAAAAATGAAGATATGGGAAAAGATAAAAGTATTCATTTGAAAGATTTAATTCCTATTCTTAATTTAGAAAAGTTAACTTTTTTAGATCTGGAATATATGAACTCAGAATCTGATAAACTAAAAATTTGTGAAATGCTTAATATTAAATTGCATAAAATAAATGATATTGATTATTTTAATGATATTTTTAGTGTTGCCTCAATTATTAATGCATGCGACATAATAATAACGTGTAGTAACGTGAATGCACATATAGCTGGTGCATTAGGCAAAAAAACATTTTTGTTGTTATCATTAGGTAAGGGAAGACTATTAAATTGGAGCTCAGAAAATAAAGATAGTATTTGGTATCCGTCAGTTAGTGTATTTCAACAAGAAAAGTTTAACGATTGGAAAACTCCAATTAATAAAATCAAAAAAGAACTTCTTAAATCCATTAAAAGTCAATAATTTAAAATTTGATCTTCATTTCACATCTTTTAAATATTTAGAAAATTGTGTTATAAGGTTATTTATATAAATTTTAAAACATTTTTATATTATTTAACTAAGTATTACGAGAAACATATGGATGAGACAATTAATTTAATAATCGGGTATGACGAAAGAGAATCTATAGCATTTCATACCTGTGTTCAGAGCATAATTTCAAATACAACTTGTCATGTAAATATAATACCACTTTGTCTAAAAAATTTTGTAAAATATAGAGAAAATCATCAAGATGGAAGTAATGAATTTATATATTCTAGATTTCTTTCTCCTTACTTAATGAATTTTAAAGGTTGGGTATTATATCTCGATGGTGATATGGTGTGTTTAGCCGATTTAAAAGAATTGTGGGATTTGCGTGATAAGAAGTATGCTGTTCAAGTCGTAAAACATAAATACAAAACTACAATGAAGAAAAAATATTTTGGGAATGTAAATGAAAATTACCCTAGAAAAAATTGGTCTAGTGTTATATTATGGAATTGTAGTCATTTTAATAATAGATGTTTAACTCCTGATTATGTTAATAAAAAATCTGGGGCCTTTTTGCACCGTTTTAAATGGTTATTAGATAGTGAAATTGGTGATTTAGATAAGGTTTGGAATTGGCTTGCAATAGAGTATGAAAAAAATTCTGATGCCAAAATAGTACATTATACGCTTGGTACACCTTGTTTTGATGAATTCCATGACACATCGATGGCTTCATATTGGATGGAATATTTCAAACAATTACTTAGAGGCATTGGTGAAAAAATTAAACTATGAAGAAAAGTCTTGGCATCGATGCAATATTTCCATGGGAAATTGGTTTAGTGGTTATAGTTATAGGTATAATATTTATTTACATAGGTAATAAACAAAGTAAGAAAACATTTGATTTTGATAAACTACCATTAACAAGACCTACAACAAAAATTCTAATTGGTGCAGTTTTTATTATTTTTGGATCGGTGCAATTAATTCCATTATTAAGTTGACCTAAATTGATCTTTTTACTCTTTTGATTAACTCGGGAGACCATTTAACATTTTTTCTATTACCTTTTTTATGGTCCATATATTTCCCTAATACGCTCGTTACGAAAACATGTTCATCATTTTCTGCTTCTATATCTACTAAACCAAGATCACAAATATTGAAGTTTGCAAAATTATATTCTTTTTCAAGTTTTTTTCTCACTTGATCAAATATATAACTATCATGCCATTCATTTTCATTAAATAGTTTACCCCCCCAATACATATCTGTCATATTTTCCCAAAATAACTTATGTATAGTATGATGTGTATCAAATATTAAAAACCCACATTCTGAATATGTCAAATGATCAATTGATATTTTTTCTCTTCCAAGATAAGACATGTAAGCTGTCTCATTTACGAGGCTATCAAAAAAATCTAGTGGAATTTTCGTATGTGTTTTGATGTCTGAATCTAGCCAAATAAGGTATCTAGATTTAACATGTTTTAACGATTTTAAAATAGCAAAAACTTTATGTGCAAATCTAAAAGCATTAAAACGAAAGTCGTCCATATATTTTTTTTTATGACTATATTTTTTACAAAATTCTAGATACTCTGGTATTTCGTTGTGATATTCTTTAACAATAATTTTTTTCTTAACAATACTTTGATCAATTGTTAAAGAATTTTCAATGTAAGCAGTTAATTTGATTTCATCTGGCCAATTTAAGAAAAAACTGTTTATCATTTCTACGCCATAAGGATGTTTTTCCAGATTAAAAGTTGTAACAGCTGAATATTTATGATTATTATAATTCATTTTTAATTAATTCTTTGAATTCTAAACTTTAAATGATTAAATTATATTGTTCAAATTAAAAACTATTTAACAATATAATGAAAAACAGTTTTTGAAGATTAATTTTAAGAAAAATGCCAAAATTAGAAGTCTATGTAATTAGTAAGAGAACTCTAGAAAGAATAGTTGCTTTCGCAAAGGGGGTTATTTCGTCGGACTCTAATTGGGACACAAAAGTTGTTCCTTTAAAACATTATTTAAGTGATGGTTTTTCATTAAATTTAAAAAAAGGTGATGCAATTGCAACTTGGGGTGTTTTAAGGGGTACCGGTATGTTATTGCAAGAAGCAAAGAAAAGAGGAATAGATTATTATTATATGGACCATTCTTATTTCAAAAGTAATAACAAAAATGAGGTATGGTATCGAATTGTAAAAAATAATCATAGTTGTAATACTTTAAAATTAGTAGATAAAAACAGATGGTTGAATTATTTCCAGTCAAAAAACAATATTATGCCTTGGAAAAAACAGGTCGATTGCGGACCAAATATTTTGGTTTGTCCTCCAACTCATGCTGTTAGTTGGTTTCAAAATTTGAATTATAATTGGTGTGATTATGTAATTAGCAAGTTAAAAGAATTTTTACCTGCCTCGAAACATAATTTTATAAAAATTAGACTTAAACCTAATGAACCAATAGTTGATAATGTAGGTAATTTAATAAAGTTAGAGTCTAATGATAATGATACACCTTTAGAAGAAGATTTAAATAATTGTCGTTGCGTAATTGCATATAATAGTAATGTTGCTTTACAGGCAACTTTATTAGGAATTCCTGTTATAACAGGCGATATAAGCCCATGTAAACCAATCAGTTTTAAATTAGATGATTTTAACAAATCAGAAAAAAGTTTATCAGACCTTTTCAATAAAGAGCCTAAAAATAGACTAAACCTATTATATTGGTTAGCTAACAATCAATGGAAATTAACTGAAATAGAAAATGGCATTGCATGGAAAATGTTAAAAGAAAATGAAAATTTAATATCACAATAAACTTATGTGTGGAATTTATGGAATAACAGAAAAAAATCCTGAATGGGTAAAGTCCTATATTGATAAATGTCAATATAGGGGGCCAGATATGAACCAAATTTATTTTGATGATGATGTTACATTAGGACATAATCTCCTTTCAATTACTGATACACCTTCACAAGGAACTCAGCCTTGGAAAACGGACAAAGGAAATATATTAATATATAATGGGGAAATTTTTAATTATATTGAATTATGCAAAAAATATAAAAATTTTGAACCAAAAACTACATGTGACACAGAGTTGTTAGCATGGGGGCTTGATGAGTTTGGTATAGATTTTATTGATCAAATTGATTCACAACATGCTTTCGCATTATGGATAAAAGATAAAAAGCAACTTTATTTAAGTAGAGATCATGTTGGAATAAAACCTTTATTCTATTCTTTAATAAACAATTTTTTAGTATTTGGTTCAGAAGCTCGAGGTCTTCTAGATATTGTTCCAAATGCAAGAAATATGGATTATCTTGCATTATCTTGTTGGAGTTTATCTGGCTTAAATGTTACAAATAATAGTTTTTTCAAAGGTATTAAAAAACTCATGCCTGGAGAAACATTAAAATTTGACCTTAAAACAAAAAAAATAATTACAGTTAAAAGAGATATTATTATTGGTGGAAATGGATCTTCTTATAATGAAGAAGAATTTAGAACTATTTTCAGTCATACCATTCAAGAAAGCCTTATTGGAACTAGGCCAATAGGAATTTTTTTGAGCGGTGGATTAGATTCAGCAATGATTGCATTCCATGCCAACAAATTTTTTAAACAAAATACATTTACAAATCATATTTTACCATGTCCACATGATCCAGATGAAGATTATAATTCTGATAGCAATGAAGCAAAAAAATTTGCTAAACTTTTAAGTTTTAATCATAAAATGGTAGTCCATACTCCAAAATTGTATGCGAAGTTTTGGAAGAAAACAGTAGAGGCTCTTGAAGAGCCAATGTACAATCCAAGCTTGCCCATGTATGCTCATATGAATGAGGTTATGAGTAAAAGTGGTATTGTTGTTACCTTGGCAGGAGACATGGGAGATGAAATTTTGGGAGGATATTCTTCCTATATAATAGCAAAACGACAGAATTTTAGAACTTATAGAGATTGTGTATTATTTTGGCTTACAAAAAGACTAGCTAGACCTCCTTCTTTTAAATTAAAAATTAACATAAATGAGATCGTTGACATCTTGATTGAGACAGTCTTTCCAGACAAATTATGGGATAGAGATGACCCAGCATCAAGTTACATGCGACTAGATCAACAAGGTTTATGTTCTGAAGATTATTTTAGAAGAAATGACAGACTTGGAATGATGTATTCAATGGAGGGCCGTTTCCCTTTTGCATGTAAAAAAATGATGAATTATTGTATGAACATTCATTCTTTTCATAAATTTGGTGATACAATGGAAAGTTTAAAGAAAATGAGCAGAAAATCATATAAAGGAATTTTACCAGATAGTATCATAAATAAACCCAAAACTGGATGGACAGCTCCAATAAATTTGTGGAGGACACAATTTAGTAAAGATTGTAAAGAAATTAATTATATGGCAAGTCAAATTACAAATGTTAATTTACCAAATGATAAAAGATGGGCTCCAATTTTACATTTTTTTACTTGGAAGAACTCTTTTAATATGAATTATAATTAATCATATTTAATTTTTTAAATTAATTTATTATGACTAAAGAAGCTTGCAATTTTAAAAAAAAACATTTTAGATTACAATAAAATGGAAATTAAAGATTTTATAAAGGGTATAAATTAGAGTTTTTAAAAAAATTATTATTAAAGTAGTTCCAACAAGAACCATTGGAAATTTCTTCAAAAGTCCAATGCGTATTTGAAAGTGCAGATAAAAAATATTTCCTTTCATTTTTCAAGGGTTGTTTTATGGTGCTTAAGTCATTGTTAGATATTTCATAAGCACAACTTCTTTGATCTAATGCATAAGAGGGTATACCATTAATTAAAGCATCGACTACTGAACCAGAAGAATAAGTTACACATAACTTTGCATTTTTTAAGTCATCAAAGATATCTAAATTTTTACTTATAAAACAATCAATGTATCTATTTTTTTTAATTAGTTTATCAATTTTATAGATATTTTTAAGTTGTAGAGGATGTTCTCTAATTATAATTTTATCATTCGAAATTTGTCTTATTTTATATATTGTTTCTTCAAGCCATTCATATGGGTCGGTTGGTGAAATTGCAGTATCTTTTTCCATTTGATTAATTAGTAATATTTCATCACCGTCATCTTTATAAGGTTTAACAATAATTTTTTTAAAATTTGGTCTAATATTTTCATCTCCATATTTTGAAATGAAATTATTACCCAAGTGATTATTCCACATTATTCTCATATATGATTGGTCTCTAGAAGACTTATTAATATCTCTAAAAATATATGGCATTTCGACGATAAGAAAATTAGGATTAATTTTTTTTGCTTCTATCAAAAAATTATCTTTTAAAGAAAATGTTATAACTAAATCAAAACTTTTGAAAAATGATAAATCTTTTCTTTTATTAATTAATTCATCTATGTAGCAACGATCTGTTTTAAAATTTTTACTTTTAAAGAATCTTAAAAAATTAAA
>CACNQW010000018.1 GCA_902622745.1 uncultured SAR116 cluster alpha proteobacterium | reverse complement strand
TTGTTGAAAATAAAGTTTTAGTTATAAGAAAACAATTTTTGAATCCAAATGAATTTCAGAAAGCTGCAGAGATATTTGGAAATATTTTTAGACAACACAATTCAAAATTTTCTCTTAAAGAAAACCCTTTAGTTCATTACATTTCCAATCAAGATAAATTTTCAGATGGGAAAATATATATTCCAGGCGAAGGTTTTCATACTGACCATAGTAATGATAAAAAGCCACCAAAGGCTACTATTTTATTATCTAAAGAAATACCTTCATATGGTGGAGACACGCAATTTATAAATATGAATTTACTTTATGAAAATTTGTCTAAGGAAATGAAAACCAAAATTAAAAATTTAAAAGCAAAACATGTTTATCAGAGTAAGTTTAGTAAAAGAAAATTAATGAACATTAAAAACCAAAATCATAAAAATAATGAAGTATTTCATCCTCTTGTAAAAATTCATCCAGAAACTGGTTTAAAATCCTTATATATAAATCCAATAAGGATAGAACAAATTTCAAATTACTCTGATGAACAAACTGTAAGTTTGATAGATGAATTAATGGAGCATGTCAATTCATTAAAATTTGAATACAGACATAAATGGGACGTTGGGGATTTTGTTATTTGGGATAATAGAACTTTAATGCATAAAGCAAATGGCGATTATGACATGTCAGAAAAGAGATATCTTTACAGATTAATGCTTCATGATAATTAAAATAAAATTAAAATAGTTTCATAATGAAAAAGAAATTTGTTGTTCGTTCAATTAATAATAGTGATCAAAGTCTATGTATTGATATATTCAAAAGAAACGATAATACTTTTGGATTTGAAGAATATAGAAGAGATAAAGAAACATATGAGGGTTGGTATAAAGTTAAAATGTACGAACATAATATTTATTTAACTGAAAAAGAAGCATTTTCCAAAGCTTGCAAATATGTACATTGGTTAAGAGAAAATATCAGTAAGACAGACTTGTAAACAAATTTAAAAAAAATTAATTTTAAAATAAATCTTTAAATGTATACTTGTTAAAAAAAATTGAGGTATTTATGAGTAAATATTGTCCAAGATGGGTGTATATGACAATTGTAGCTCAAGCTTGTTTTGATTACATTAAATTGGATCTTGGTGCTGGTTTACTTGTTATAGCAAACAAATATGACGACGGATTAAAAGAAATTTATGAGGATACAGATTTACCAAAAGTTGACGGTGTAGCGACGGATTTTTTACGAATATGCAGCGAGCTTAAAATTAACCAAAACACTGAACATGTAATCTCTGACTATTTATATTATAAATTTAATTATGTAAATTTATTTTTAAAAAGAAACTTTCAAAGTTTTGTAAATGATATTAGATTTTCTGATTACCCAAGATACCCCACAGCAGAAGACACCGTAAATAACTTTTATAGATTTTCAAAATCTTGGGCAACCAAAAAAAAAGTGCTGTATGACAAGGCATGGAATTTAAAAACTCAAGATAAGTTTAGTGAGTTAAAAAATTTGGCTGGTAGACCTTTTTCAAGTGAATTATTGAAAATGCAAGATATCAATAAAGTAGAAGAAAAACTTGCATCTGTTTGGACAAAAGAATAATTTTTATATTAATTTTAAATCATTAATAACTTTATCTTATTTATTTTTCATCATTTTTCTAAGACTTGATATAAACGAAGATTTATCAATAGAATTTTTCATTTTTATAACTGCAATTTTATCTTCTAAATTTTTAGAACTATTTATATAAGAATTTAACAACTCATCTTTATTAGATTTTAATTTTTGTTCTTTTTTTAATTTTTTTAGTTTTAAATCATTATTTTCCATATTTTATATTACCACATATTATTTCAATTTTGAAAAAATACATTTACGTTATAATAAGCTTTAATATAATCAAAGAATGAATGAAAAAATAATTATAGGTTCTGACAAAATATTTCTTTTCCACAATAAAAGGTGCTCAAAATCAAGAGAAGTTAAAAAGTATCTTGATGACAAGAATATTCTTTATGGAGTTGTAGATTATTTAAACGTTTTACCTGAAGAACGTTTTTTAAAAAGTGTGCTTTTAAAACTTGAAAATAATTTTCAAGAAATAATAAGGATAAATGAAAAAATATATAAAAATTTAAATGATAATGAAAAAAGACATACATTTGAAAATATAATGAATTTAGTGACTAAATACCCAGTATTAATGCAAAGACCTATTGTAGCAATTGAAAGAAATAAAAAAATAATTCAATCTATAATTTGCAGACCCACAGAACTCATCAAATCAATGTTTAATTAATTTTTATGAACACAAAAATCCCATGTCCATATTGTTCAAGCTTGCAAGGATATATTTATGTTCAATCACACTATCAATGCCTTAATTGCAAAAGAGTAGTTGATGATTGTTGCAATGGAGAAACTGAAGTATGCACCAACACAATTAATTTGAATAAAAAAATTGATAATAATTAAACCAATTATAAAAAATGTCGTAAAATGATTATGAAGTTAATTTTTGTTTTATTATCCTATTTCCTTTTAAGTAATTGTAGTTATACCAAATATGCTAGTAATGATATTGAAACTAGCTCAGTAGTTACAGTAAAACCTAAAATTGTAAAAGAAAGTGCATTTGAAAACTTTTACATATCTGATAAGTTAGAAAAGGAACTAAATAAAATTCAATTTACATCAACGAGCTATTTAAGAAGTAATAAAGATTGTATAGGTATTATACGACTATCTGTATCTGGAAGTATTGATTATTACCAATTGATCAATACACTAAAGAAACGAGCTTATGATATTGGTGGAAATGCAATAGGCGTGTATGATTATAGAGAAAAAAGAAGGGTCTTTGTTAATCAGCAAGGTTATAAAGTTGAGACTAAAAATAAACTAAAACCTAAAACTAAATATGTTTTAGTTAAGGAAAATCAAAAAGTAGCAAAAATAACTGCTGATGTATTTAAATGTAGAAAATCAACTTAATAATTTAGGAAGATTTTCAATTAAGTTCATAGCTACTGCTGTACCAGTCACAGCGCTTCCTATCATGATAGCTCTATCACCCCACTGCATTCCAACATAAATCCAACCAATTGCACTTAATAAATAAGTAACTTGGCCATACAAGGTGTATGAAGCGCTTATTAAAAACACTCCCAAAACTGCAAGTATCATTGATAGCCATTTAACATACCAATCTCTTGTTCCAGTTGGTGTCGTTGGCTTAACCTCATCATATTCTGCTTGAAGCTCTTTAAGTTCTTGATTAAGTCTTTTTTTCTCGTTAGCAAGTTCCATAGCTAATCTTCCAGCTTTTGTCATTGCTCCAGTAGAGATTTCTTCTATTTTTTCATTTGTAATAACTTCAGCATTTTTAGTAACCATAAAACTCTCCGAATTAACTATTAGGATGTTTATTTAATGCTTTAAATTAAAATGTCAAAAGAAAAATTTAATACATCTAAATCCATTATTTTTCCAATTGCAGCAACAATTATAACGCTCGCCCATTGTGGAGTTTTTATTAAAAAAATTATGATAATCGAAATACCAAGTAATGTTAAACTTTTAAAATCATCTAAAGCAGAGGTAATGACTGGATTATAGAATGCAGAAATGAGTAAACCTACAACACAAGCGTTAACTCCAATTAAAAAAGCTTTTACTTTTGGAACATTTTTTAAAACTGACCAATAAGGCATAGCCCCAAAAACTAATAAAAAGGAGGGGAGAAAGATCATAATTAATGAAATTATACCTACAAGAATTTTATGTTGTGATAGTTCCATCGATGCTCCTAAAAACCCAGAAAATGTAAATAAAGGGCCTGGAATTATTTGAGCTAACCCATAACCAAATAAAAAAGTATCTTTATCAATTAAATTAAAATTAACTATTTCGTTTTGTAAGAGCGGTAATACAACATGCCCCCCTCCAAAAACTAAAGATCCTACTCTAAAAAATTTGTCAGAAATTAAAATAATGTCAGAGTTATAAATTTCATTTAAGATTGGAAAAATGAGTAAGATAAATACAAATAACAATAAATAAAATAATGGCTTATAATCTATAGATAAGGATATTTGTTTATCCTTTGTTTTTTCACGAAATAAAAAATTTCCAAGAACTCCAGAAATTATAATTAAAATTATTTGGTAAGTATTATTTGTAAAAAAAATTAAAATTAATGAAGTAATTATAGTTATTAAAATTTTTTTATAATCATTTAAATATTGTTTAGACATACCCCAAATTGCTTGAAAGACTATTATAACTACACATGCCTTTATTCCACTCAAAAGACCTTCTGTAAAAAAATCACTATAAAATAATAAACCATATGCAGATACAATCATAATTATTCCAGATGGTAAGGTAAAACCTAGCCATGCAAAAAAGGCCCCTAGAGATCCTTTTTGAAGATAACCAATACACATACCAACTTGACTAGAAGATGGTCCCGGCAAGAAATTTGAAAAAGAAACAATGTCTAAAAAATTCTTATCATCTATCCATTTTATTTTATTTACAAAATGTTCTCTGAAAAAGCCAATATGAGCAATTGGCCCTCCAAACGATGTACAACCCAACTTTAAAAATTCAAAAAAAATGATGAAATAAGTTACATTATCTAATTGTTGATTTAATTTTTTTTGTTTAGTCATTATAATGATACTATCAAGGAGATAAAAATGTATAAATGTAAATTTGTTTTAATTTTATTTTTAATTTCTTTTCCATTTTTTTCATACTCACAAGGAGGATCTACCGGCATCATTAAAGAAAGAATGAATAAATTTCAAGAAAGCAAAAATCTTATGAGAACTATAAATAAAAGTTTAAGTGATAATAACTTTGATATCATTAGGCAATCTGCAGAAAAGTTAAATAAATGGGCTAATGAAATGTATGAATATTTTCCAAAGGGTAGTGAAGCTAACACCTCTAACAAAAGTCAAGCTAGTGATAATATATGGTCTGATCCAGAAGGATTTAAAAAAGCAGTAAAGAAATTTGAAATTACAAGCGCAAAATTAATCAAAATATCACAAAATAAAAATATTGATGACACAGTTTCTTCATTTAGAGAAGTGGCGGCTTCTTGCAAAAGTTGTCATCAACAATTTAGAAATTAATTATTTGAGGTATTATGAAAGGCATAGTATTTTTAGGACAACATAATCTTGAAATACAAGAATTCGAAGATCCAACACCAGGGCCAGATGAAGTTATTCTTGAAATCAAAGCATCTGGGATGTGTGGTAGTGACTTAAAAGTTTACAGAGCTGTAGATGGTCCATCCTCTCTAGGATTAGGTGGTGAAGATAAGCAAGTTATTGCTGGTCACGAACCCTGTGGAACAATAGTTGAATTAGGTAAAAACGTTAATAAAAACAATTTCAAAAAAGATATGAATGTGATGCAACACCATTATAAAGGATGTGGAACATGTGTGCATTGTTCAACAGGATGGCAACAATTATGCGTTGATGGTGTTAAAGAAGTTTTCGGCGTAACTGGTCATGGAGCTCACGCCAAGTATATGAAATGTCCTGCTAATACCCTTGTGAAATTGCGCGAAGATATTTCATTTAAAAGTGGTGCCGCAATTTCATGTGGCACTGGAACAGCTTGGGGAGCAATCGATAGACTATGTTTAAGATCCCATGAAACATTAGCAGTTTTTGGCTTAGGGCCAGTAGGTTTATCTGCAGTCATGATTGCTTCTAGCATGGGAGTAAGCGTAATAGCACTAGATACTAATCAACAAAGATTAAACCGAGCAAAATCCTTTGGAGCAGAAAATATTTTAAATCCAATGAAGGTAGATAATGTGGTTGATGCGATTAAAGATTTAACTAATGGATTTGGTACACATTCTTCGATTGACGCATCTTCTTCATCCGAAGCAAGATCTCAAAGTATAAAATGTCTTAGAACTTGGGGTAAAGCATGTTTTGTAGGTGAAGGCGGAAATGTTGATATTGATGTCAGTAATGATTTATTAAGAAGACAAATCACCTTGATAGGAAGTTGGACATTTTCAAAACATGGACAATATGCATGCTCAGAATACATCGCTGAAAAGAAATTGAAAGTTGATGAATTATTTACCCATGAATGGAAACTTGAACAAGCTGAAGAAGCTTATGAATTATTTGATAAACAATCTGATGGAAAAGGCGTAATTTATCCATCTTGAAATATTAGACTAAATCTTTTTCTTTAAATTGTTCTTGAACATTTATTAACTTAACAAGTTTTCCTGGAAGATTAGTTTGTTTTTTACCATTTTCATAAGTGATTTTCCCTGAAACAATATTCACCACATAACCACTTGTCTTTTGCATTAGTCTACTACCACCAGCCGGCAAATCTTGTAACATAAATGGATCTGACGATCCAAGCTTTTCAACATCTAATATATTAATATCTGCTTTAAGGCCCTCTTTTAAAATCCCTCTATCATATAAACCTATGGCTTCAGCTGTGTCTGAAGTAAGTCTTCTTATACTATCTTCTAATGAAAATGATTTCTTGTCGCGTGTCCAATATGATAAAAGCCAAGTTGGATATCCTGCATCTAATATAAATCCAACATGTGCTCCTCCATCACCTAATCCCATTATTGAATTTGGGTCCTCTAACATTTGATGACAAACATCAAAGTTATTATCTACAAAATTAACAAGTGGAGCATAAATAAAGTTTTCACCATTATTTTCTAGCATTATTTCATATGCTAACTCTTCTGGAGATATTTTATTTCTTTTCGCCATAAACTCAATACTATCCTCTATATTAGGATCATAATTTGGTGGAGACCCAAATCTGTACATATGCTTAAAACTAATTCTATGAATAAGTGGAAAGGTACTATTTTTTAATCTATCTTCAGAAAGTATCTGTTTTTTTATATAATCTTTTGATAATTCCAACACTCTTTCATCATGGGATAAATTTTTAAGTTTTTTAAAAGTATCCGTACCAGAAAAAGGGTTTTGACTTCCCTTAAGTCCGAATAATAATCCTATTGGCCTTGGCGCAACCACAGGTCTGATTGACAATCCTTCTTCCTTAGCTTCTAGAGACATCTTCATCAAATCTTTCCAAAAATTAGGTCTATCATGTCTCTGAGTTAAACTAAATACAATTGGACGCCCAGATTTTTTTGATATCTTTTTGAGAACGTTAAACTCCGTTTCGGGATCAGGTTCATTCCAATCTGATACAATTTCCATAAAACCTGTACCAGCATCTTTCATGCCTAAAGCTATTTCTGTAAGCTCATCTTCATGCGCTCTTAGCGTAGGAGTGTATTCACCTTTTAAACTTTTATGACTAATAGTTCTTGATGTAGAAAACCCAAAAGCCCCAGCCAATATGGCCTCTTTTGTTATAAGACGCATTTTTTTTAAATCTTCTTTATTAGCTCTTTCATGTTTAATTGCACGTTCACCCATAACATAAACACGTAAAGCTGCATGAGGTAACAAAGTACATATATCTATATCTCTATCTCGTTTCTCTAGAGCATCTAAATATTCTTTAAAACTTTCCCATTCCCACTTTAAACCTTCATGCATAACTGGAGCAGGTATATCTTCAACTCCTTCCATAAGTTCAACAAGTTTTTCACGATCTTGAGGTTTACAAGGAGCAAAACCAACTCCACAATTTCCCATTACAACAGTTGATACTCCATGTAGAGAAGAAGGAGCTAACTGACTATCCCATATGGCTTGACCATCATAATGAGTGTGAATATCGACAAAACCAGGAGAAACTACAAGATTTTTTGCATCAATGATTTTTTTTGCAGATTCATTAATCTTTCCAATTTTTTTAATAATACCATCTTTAATGCCAATATCAGATAAAAAGGAGGGTTTTCCTGTTCCATCTATGATTTGTCCATTTTTAATTAACAAATCATATTCTATTATTTCTCTATTTGAACCGTCCATATATTAATTAAATATCTAAGTGAAAAATCAGTCAATATAAAACTAAATAATTTTATTTTTTTCTAATGTTGATATTTCATCTTTTGAGTATCCTATTTCTAATAAAATATCCTTATTATCTTGTCCAAGTTGAGGTGCTTCTCTATTTATTTTTCCTTTAGTTTCACTTAATCTTGGAAATACATTATGCATAGGTATAACACCATCATCTTTTGTATTTAAATTAATTAGAATTTCTCTATCTTTTATATATGGATGTTCAACTAAATCACTAATATCTAAAACGGGACCTACTGTAACACCATTTTGTTCAAAAATTTCTAATAATTCTTGTTGATTATATTTCGACATAAACTCTTCAATTATAGGGTCTAAAATATTTTGGTTTTTAACTCTTTTTTCATTATCCAAGAAAAGTTCATTGGCTATAAGGTCTTCTCTTTTTATTACCTTAGCAAGCTTTTCCCACATTGTTTGCATTGATGCTGAAAGAGATACATACTTATTATCTTTTGTTTTATAAATATTTCTAGGTGATGCAACAGGGCTTTTATTTCCCATTTTTTTTGGAAGTTCTCCAGTTATTTTATAATGAGCAGCCCAAGGACCAATAATTGAAAATAGTGGCTCAAATAGAGAAAGATCGATTGTTTGACCTTTAGCTTTTTCATTTTTTTGTGCAAATAATGCAAACATAATTGCAGAAACACCAGATAATCCCGATATCATGTCTGCAAGTGCAGTTGGGGGTAAAAGTGGACCTTGATTTTCTTCTCCTGTCATCGATGCAAATCCACTCATTCCTTCAACTAAGGATCCATATCCTGGAAAATTTTTATATAATCCTGTTTGACCCCAACCAGAAATTCTAACAATAATTAAATTAGGATTTAATGAATCAAAAACTTTTTTTGTATAACCCCATTTTTCTAAAGTACCTGGAACAAAATTTTCAATAAAAACATCTGCAGTTGAAATAAGTTTTTTTAAAATTTCAGTACCTATTTTAGTTTTTATATTTAATGATAAACTTCTTTTATTTCTTGAATAAACATGCCACCAATGTGAAATATTATTTACTTTCCAGGTACGTAAATCATCACCCTTCTTAGGTCTTTCCACTTTTATGACATCTGCACCATGATCAGCAAGCATATGTGAAATCATATTCCCTGCCGCTAATCTAGAAAGATCTAAAACTCTTACTCCTTCGAGAGAAGATGACATTAATTAAACACTTCCTCATTCAAATCTTTTTTTAGTCTTCTAAGAGATTTGAGCATATCATTTCTTTTTTGTGCACGCTTTATTAATTGGTCGTTAGACAAAATTTCACGTCTTTCTTTTTCAAGTTTTATAGCATTTGTTTCAGACCAATCTGGCAAAATTTTATTATTTTTTTCCATGTTTAAATACATATTTCCATATCTTTGCATGTAATCTTTAATACCTCCAGGAGCATTAAGATCTATTGTTTCAAAAGGTCCCATAAAAGCCCACCTTAAACCTAGACCATTTCTAACAGTTGAGTCTATATGGTCAGCACTTGCGTATCCTTCACTGTACAATTTAACAGCTTCGTTTAATAGGGCTCCTTGCAATCTATTTAAGATAAAACCATCGATTTCTTTTTTTATATAAACAATAGAAAATCCTATTTTTTTAAAAAGATCTTTGGTTTTAAAAATAACTTCTTCAGATGTTTTTGAGCTAGGAGATATTTCTACACATGGTATTAAATGGGGTGGGTTAACTGGATGAGAAATGATGCATCTATTTTTTCCTTTTAAATTTTGAGTGATTAAAGAAATTGGCATGCCTGAAGATGAAGATGATAAAATGACATTTTCTGGACATGAATTATCTAACTTTGAAAATAGTTCCTGCTTTATTTCAACTATTTCAGGAGAGCAATCTTGTATAAATGTACAATTATTACTTAGATAATTGATATCATTTACAAACTCAATATTTTTAAGAGAGTCTTCAATATTTATTTTATTATCTATGAATTTTAATTCTTCTAAGAATGTTATAACTCTTTTTTTACACTCATCCTCAACGTTTTTATTACTATCATAAATAACAACATTAAAACCCTTCGAAGAGAAAATAGCAGACCAACTTGAACCAATTAGTCCTGCACCAACTATTCCTACCTTTTCCATTTAAACCCTTTCTAGATATTTTATTTTACAAATTTCTTTTTCTACATATATATAGAACTATTCTATTATATTATAGAAATTTTTTTTGGATTATCATGGGACAGCTAATAAATGGTCAATGGACGAAATCTTCAGTAATTACTAGTGATAAAAGTGGAGCTTTTGTAAGAAAAGAGAGTCAATTTAGACATTGGATTTCGCAAACGGAAAGTTTCAAACCTGAAAGTAATCGTTATCATCTCTATGTAAGTTATGCATGTCCATGGGCTCATAGAGTTTTAATCATGAGAGAGCTAAAAGAACTTAATAAGCATATTTCTGTGGATGTAGTGCATCCTGATATGATGGAAAATGGATGGTCATTTAATTTAGATTTTGAAAATGCTACAGGTGATACTTTATATAAAAAAAAATATTTATACGAAATTTATCAATTATGTTCTGATAAAGTAAGTACAAAAGTAACAGTCCCAATTCTGTGGGATAAAAATACTCAACAAATTGTAAATAATGAATCTTCCGAAATATTAAGAATTTTTAACTCATCATTTAATCATATTACCCAAAATGATCTCGACTTTTACCCTTCTGACTTACAAGATGAGATTGATGAAATTAATGATGATATTTATATTAATATTAATAATGGTGTTTACAAAACTGGTTTTGCAAAAACTCAATTTGCATACGATGAATCTGTTAAAAAACTATTTAATTCCTTAGATAAGATAGAAGAAAAACTAAATAATAATAATTATTTAGTTGGCAATCAATTGACTGAGGCTGATATTAGACTTGTAACAACATTATTAAGGTTTGATAATGTTTACCATTACCATTTTAAATGTAATTTAAAAAAAATTGCTGATTATAAAAACTTATCTAAGTATTTAAATCAATTTAGAAATTTAGATTGTATAAAAAAAACAACCTTTGATGATCACATTAAAAGACATTACTTTTTTTCTCATGAAAGCATTAATCCAACAAGGATCATTCCCATAGGTCCTATTATTTCTTAAGATTTATATTTAATACAAGCTTTTCCAAAACTCTCAAAAAGTTTTTTATTTAAAAAATTTTCTTTTCTTTCAGGATGATACTCTGCATGCCATTGAACTGCTATGCTAAAGCTTGGATAATTTTTAATACTGATTGCTTCTATTAAACCATCTTCCGAATTAGCTTCAACTATAAGGTCATTTCCTAATTTATCTATGCCTTGACCATGCAATGAATTAACCACAAAGTTATTTTTATTAATTAATTCTTTTAAGTAACTTTTATCTGTAAAATCAATACGATGTTTTAATTTAAATATTTCTTCTAAAGTTGCATCTTCATTTCTAGGCATACGATGATCAAATTTTCCATCTTGTTGATGTACCCTATAAAACAAAGTTCCTCCAAATGACACGTTTATCTCTTGAATTCCTCTGCAAATACCAAATATAGGCATTTTTTTTGACACACATTTAGGTATAATATTTAAAACCGTTCGATCTCTATCTGGATCAATTGGCTCGTCAGCAGGAAACTCAGCTCCACCATAATGATGTGGCTCAACATTAGCTCTTCCACCAGTTAACAAAACACCATGAATATTTTCCAAAATTTCATCTAAATCATCTGATGGAATACTTGAAGGTATTAACACAGGAACAACATCTGCAAATTCCATTACAGATTTAACATACCTCTTTCCTGTTGAATGTGATATTTGTCTTCCATTAAAATTTATAATTTCATTTGTTATTATTCCAACAATTGGTTTAGATCCCATTTAATACTACCTCTTTTTCACAACCAAGTTGGTTAGCAAGATCAAAAAAATCATTTGCAACGTAATCCCAACTCTCTAGTGGCTTCAAGTCTGATTTTTGATTAATACCGTGTTCGTTAGAACGTAAAATAAAAGCGGTTTTCAATCCAACATTACGAGCTGATGAAAGGTCACTATTATGCGCAGCTACCATCATACATTCATTTGGATTTAATCCTAGTTTTTCACATGCAACCAAGTATGATTCAGGTTGTGGTTTGTAATACCCCACAACTTCAGAGCCTAAAATCATATCCCAATAAAGTTTTGAATTTTTTGACATATTTAATATTAGCTGAATATTCCCATTTGATTGTGACGCAATTATAAATTTACTTTTTAATCTTAAAAGACCTTTTGAACTATCTTTCCATCCTGGTAATCTATGCCACGACTTAACTAACCAATCCCAATCTTCCTTAGAAAGAGTATCTAAACCATAATTTTTTGAGATGTTTTTTAAATTCTCATCATGCAGTATATCTAATTTAACAAACTCTCTGCTGCCTGATCTTACTTTTTCCATAGATGGTTGATATTCTGCTCTCCAATCATCTGCAAACTGTTTTGAATTTTTATTAATTCCATACTTTTTTGAGATTAATTCAAAATCTTGTGATATACCAGATCTCCAATCTACTACTGTACCAAAAACATCAAATAAAAGAGCTTTTATCATAATCGCCTACCAAAGAAAAATTTACTTAACTTCCTTATCATGTTAAGTAAATTAATGATAATTAAATATCCATAATGATAAATATAATTCTAAAATCAATTAATAATTTACCACTTTCTGTGATTGCAATTTTATTTATGATTGTATCTGGAATGTTTGCGGCATCCATGCATTGCCTCATTAGAGTAGCTGCACTTGAAAGCCATCCATTTCAAATAGCATTTTTTAGAACATTATTTGTACTAATTATATTTCTTCCAGTCGTTATGAAAGATGGTTTAATATCACTTAAAGTTGTAGATAAAAAGCTTCAATTTCTAAGAGCTATTGTTGGAAGTGGTGCAATGTGTTGTATGTTTTATGGCATATCTATTACAGAACTTTCAAAAGCTACAGCACTCATGTTTACTGTCCCAATTTTCTCAACAATTCTTGCAATTTTATTCCTTAAGGAACAAGTTGGCATAAGAAGATGGACTGCTATGGTCGTAGGATTTATAGGTGCTATAATTGTAATTCGACCAGATATACAATTAGGTATTGGTCCTTTGTTAATCTTATGCGGTTCTTTTATATGGTCAATGTCATTATTAATAGCAAAGAAATTAACTACCACTGAAAGCAATGCAAGCATGACTTTTTGGCAGGCAGCTGGTTTGATCCCAGCTACTTTTATTGTAGCTATACCATTTTGGTCTACACCTAATTTAGAACAATTATTTTTATATCTATTAGTAGCAATAACAGGCACGATGACACATTATTGTCTAAATGCCGCTCTAGCAAAAGCCGATATTTCTTCTTTATTACCTCTAGATTATTTAAGATTAATTTGGTCAGTATCTTTAGGGTTTATATTTTTCAATGAAGTACCTTTAATTACAATTTGGATTGGTTCAGCAATAATAATTTTATCAACTTCATATATAGCTTACAGACAGTTAAAAAAATCAAAACAACCTCTTACAAACCAATTAAACCCAAACTTGTAAAAGATCATCTACCTCCAGAAATTCTTATAATTGTGCCACATACATAACTTGATTTTTCACTTAACAACCACATCACAGTATCTGCAACTTCTTTTGCTAATCCAACACGTCCTAGAGGAACACTTGGCATTAGTCTTTCAACTCTTGATGCATCTCCCGCTTTTTCATGAATATCAGTTGCAATTAAACCGGGTGCAACAGCATTAACTCTTATTCCATAAACACCTAATTCTTTCGCCATACCATAAGTCAACGAATCAATAGCACCTTTTGACATTGCATAATGGACCAATTCTCCAGCTCCACCAATGTCTGCAGCAATAGAAGTCATATTTACAATATTTCCCATTTTTTGCTTAATCATAATTTTAGAAGTTTCTTGAGCAACATTAAATGCACCAATAACATTTGTATCTATTAACGATTTAAAATCCTTTGGATCTAATTCATGAATTTTAGAGACCGGACCAGTTGTACCTGCATTATTAAAAACACCGTCTAAGGATCCTGCATTATCAACAAAATTTTCAAACATATCTTTTACTGCGCTATTTTTGGATACATCACATTTTAATATTACTCCCTCACCACCTAACTCTTTTACTTCAGATAATGTTTCTTCTGCAGCTTTATCGTTAGAATTATAATTTATACCAATAAACATACCTTTTTTTGCAGCTTCAAGAGCTGTAGCTTTCCCTATACCTTGACTTCCTCCAGTAATTAATAAATTTCTCATGTATTCTCCTTTATTTTTTCTAAATTATTTTTGATAATTTTGACTTAAATAATGATAGTATTTCTTCGTTCACAGGTCTTTCAGGAACACCTCCACTCAAAATATTTAATAACTGATTAGCTACAAATTCTGACATTTTTTTTCTACTGTCTGTAGTCACCCCAGCCATATGAGGTGTAGCAACAACATTTTGCATTTTTAATAGCTTATGATCAGAATTAGGGGGCTCCTTTTCCCAAACGTCTAAACCTGCTCCAGATAGATGGCCATTTTTTAAAAAAGTTTCTAAATCGTTCTCATTATGAATAGAACCTCTTGAAGTTGTAATAAAAAGACTGCCCTTTTTCATTTTTGAATAAAAATTTTTATTAATAAAATTATGAGTTTCTTTTGTTAATGGAATATGAACTGATACTATGTCACTTTCGAAAAGCAATTCATCTAAGTTTGTTTTTTTGGCATTGAATTTGGAGAATCTTTCATTAGAAATATAAGGATCATAAGCAAGTATATCGCAACTAAATCCATTTTGACAAATTTCTGCTACCCTACCTCCCGTATTCCCAAGACCTATTAGTCCAACTGTTTTTTTAAATAAATTCCTACCGATAAAATCTTCTCTTGCTCCACTCCACCCTTTTCTTAACAAGAGATCAGTTTCAGTTACCCTTTTTAACAAATCAAGCATTAGTGCTACAGCGTGTTCAGCAACTGCCTCGGCATTCCCACCAGTTTGATTAACTACAAGAACACCTCTTTTAGTGCATGCTTCTACATCTATAGTGTCATATCCAGCACCCCCAGATGAGATTAAAATTAAATTTGGTGTTTTTGATAAAAATTCTTCATTAACGTGAAAAATTTTTGGTACTTCATCACGAGCAGCTGAAACTTGAAAAGCATGAGCTGTTTCCAATTCTTTGAAAGCTTGTTCAAGATTATTACTTTCAATTTTTACAACTTCTATCTTATTTTGATTTTCTAAAATTGATACACCTTCTTGAGCAGGTAAATTATCTAAATATACAATTTTTGGCATTTTATTTATCTGTATTTATTTTCTTAAGAAATTTATTGTTTAAGTTAGTCTTTATAATATAGAGTTAATAATCAATATTTTTTTTAGGTTTTATGATTATGATAAAAAGAATTCAGATACCTGATATTTTACAACCAGTAAGTCACTATTGTCATGTCGTAGAGGCAAATAACATAATTTGGATATCAGGTTTAGTTGGAATGAATTATGATAATTCAATTCCAGAAAATACAAAAGATCAATTTGATATTGCAATGAGAGATTTTGATACTTGTTTAAAAGCTGGTGGTGGAGATTTTTCATCTGTTACAAAGGTCAGAGTTTTTTTAACTAATATAGATGATAGAAAAATTATTAATCCAAAAAGAATTGAATATTTTGGAGAACATAAACCTGCGTCTACATTACTAGAAGTAAGTGCCTTAGTAGATCCTAGAATGAAAGTTGAAATTGAAGCTGAGGCAATAAAACTTTAATGAGCTTGATAAATTTAAATGCGTTTGAAATTTTAAAGTTATTTAACTCCAATAAAATCAGTACAGTCGAATATCTTTCTGAATTAATTAGCCACATAAAATTAAGAGAACCAAATGTTGAGGCATGGGCTTTTTTAAATGAAGATTTAGTTAAATCTTACGCAAAAAAAATTGATGATAAAAGATCAAAGAGTTTACAAAAACCTTTTGCTGGGATTCCTATAGGAATAAAAGATATTATTGATACTCACGATTTTCCAACAGAAAATGGTTCAAAAACTTGTTTAGGCAGGCAACCCACGGAAGATGCTCACCTTGTAAAATTATTACGAGAAAATGATGTCATTATATTTGGTAAATGTGTAACAACTGAATATGCTTTATCAGCTCCTGGAAAAACAAAAAACCCAAATGACCTAGAATGCACACCTGGAGGTTCTTCATCTGGGTCTGCCGCTGCTGTAGCGGACAAAATGATACCTACATCAATTGGAACTCAAACTGGTGGGTCAGTTTTAAGACCTGCTTCATTTAATGGGATAATAGGTTTTAAGCCAACTTTTGGATCTATTTCAAGATCAGGTATTTCTCCAATTTCTTATCGATTAGATCATCCGGGAATTTACGCAAGATGTATCGAGGATATCAGAATTATTTCTAATTTAATCATTTCGTATGATGAAAATGATTATGACATGATAAATAATTTGTCTTTAAAAGAAAATATTGTTGAAAAATCTGATTATAAATTTGCTTTTATAAAAGGACCTGCATGGCCTAAAGGTGACGAAGATATGAAGCAAAACTTTGAAGAATTTATAAACAAAAGCAAATTGAATATTACTGAAATAACTTTACCTGAAACTTTTAATAATGCTCTTCGTGATCATGAAGTAATAATGAATGGTGGAATATATTCGTCTCTTAAAAAAGTTTATAATAAAGATAAAGGGAACCTCCACCCTTATACAATAAACAGAATTGAAAATGGAATTAATCTGAATGCTTCTGATTATGTTGATGCTCTCGAAAGTGCAAAAAAAATGAAATTTGATCTAAATTTAATTTTCAAAAACTTTGATGCGATTATTACTCCAGCCGCTCCTGGAGAAGCGCCTAGAGACCTTTCAACAACTGGCAATGCTATGTTTAACGGATATTGGACTCTGATGGGTGTTCCTTCAATTAGCTTACCTTTATTAGAAGGTAAAAACTCTCTGCCAATAGGCGTTCAAGTTATAACTGCATGGCAAAATGATAATTTACTTCTTACGATTTCAGATAAAATTTTAAAAGATTATCAATAACTTAACTTACTACAAACTGATGTAAGGCTTTATTTGAAGATAACCATCGATGGCCATTTCAGTTGATAGATATATCAAAAAAACTAATCCAACATATGACAACCATGTAAATTTTGTTAACAGCCTAACAATTGCAGATGCAAAAATTGCAATTAATAAAATTGAAAACCCAATTCCAAACATTAGCAAATAAGTTTGATCTCTAGCAATTGCTGTGACAGCAATAACATTATCTAAGGACATTGATATATCAGCAATTGTAATTGTGATTAAAGCATTTTTTATGCTTTTACCTTTAACCTTTTTAGTGACTTCGTCTTTGTTGGTTTCATCTTTTTTTGAAAATTCTCTTATGTCTTGATAAAATTTAAAACAAACCCAATACAATAATAATGCCCCTACAAGAAGTAGACCTGGCACTGTTATCAAATAAGATGCTATTAATGCGAATAAAATACGGAGTATAGCCGCAGCAAGTAACCCAAAGAAAATAATTTTTCTTCTATCTTTTTCTGCAAATGAAGCTGCTGCCATACCAATAATTAAAGCATTATCACCAGATAAAACTATGTCAGCTAACACAATTTGAGAAACATCTAAAATAAAATCAATCATGAACTTGAAGTTATAGCAATTTATGCATTTTTCAATCTTAGTATTTATATTTAAATTATATTTTTACAAAGTGTTTAACAATGGTACTGTTCAAAAGGAAATTACTTAATTTAATTAATGTGTTAATTAAATTTAAAATAATTTTTTGGAGAATTTATGTCACATAGATTTGACTACATTGTCGTAGGCGCTGGATCTGCTGGGTGTGCACTAGCCAACAGATTATCATCTGATAAAAATAAAACTGTACTTTTATTAGAAGCTGGGAAATCTAATCATCCTCTATCTAGAATCCCAGTTAGTTTTGCATTGTTGATTGATAATCCTACTGCCAATTGGAGGTATAGGTCTCATCCAGATGAAAAAACATCAAATAGACAAATACCGATACCAAGGGGTAAATTAGTTGGCGGATCTAGTGCTATTAATGGCCTAGTTTATGTACGCGGTCAAAACCTTGATTATGATATATGGGCTCAAATGGGAAATAAAGGCTGGTCATCAGAAGAAGTATTCCCTTTTTTTAAAAAGTTAGAAAACTATGTAAATCCTTGCGAAGATTTGCGTGGGAAAAAAGGCTTAGTTAATATTTCTCAAGTCACGGACAGAAACCCAATTTATGAAGCATTGTTCGAAGCAGGTGAAAAATTAAATATACCATTTAATAATGATTATAACTCTGGTGATCAAGAAGGATTTGCTTACACACAAACTACTATATTTAAAGGTAAGAGAATGAGCGCAAAAGTTGCTTATATTGATCCAATAAAACATAGAAAGAACTTAAATGTTTTAACTGAGAGCCTTGCTACAAAAATAATTTTTAAAAACAAAAAAGCTGTTGGAATTGAAATATTAAGAAAAGGTAAAAATGAAAAGTATTTTTGTAATCATGAAATTATTTTATCTGGTGGCGCAATAAATACCCCTCAAATTTTAGAACTTTCTGGTGTTGGTAGGCCAGAAATTTTAAAAAAGAATAATATTGAAGTTATTCATGAATTACAAGGAGTTGGTGAAAATTTAATAGATCATTTAGGACCTAGATTAGTTTATAAGGTTAAAAAAGCAGGTCTTTCATATAATGAAAAAGCAAGAGGATTAGGTTTAATAAAACAAGCTCTAAATTATGCATTTAAACAAGATGGATTTTTAAACTTACCATCTGCTCCAGTTTTAGGTTTTTTTAAGACAAGACCTGAGTTAGCATCGCCCGACATACAAGTTCACTTTATTCCCTATAGAGTTGTACTAGATAATGGAAAAAGAACCTTAGGTAAAGATCCAGGTATTACTTGTACAGTAAATCAAAATAGACCTGAAAGCAGAGGTCACATTCATATTAAATCTAATAATCCTCAAGAATACCCAGAAATAAATTGTAATTTTCTTGATAATCCTCTTGATAGAGAAACTTTAGTAGATGGAGTAAAACTTATCCGTAAAATAATGGGATCTGAAGAAGTTCAGAATTATTGTGGAGAAGAGTTACAACCAGGCAACAATTTTTCTTCTGATAAAGATATTCTTCAATTTATTCGTGATAAAGCCGAGACACTTTATCACCCATCTGGCACCTGTAAAATGGGACAAGATAAATTTTCTGTAGTAAATGAAAAATTAAAAGTTAAAGGTTTAGAAAATTTAAGAATTGCAGATGCTTCTATAATGCCTACTTTGGTGTCTGGCAATACCAATGGTCCATGCATGATGATTGGTGAGAGGTGTGCTGAATTTATTATTAATGATAATTAGAGATTTTTATGAATTTTGAAGAATTTTGGACACGAGGAGATATACATGAAAGAGTAAATATTGCTCTTAAAAAAGCTAATCTTTTAGAAAGAAAATTAGAGATTGAGGATTTGTTCCCTTTAGATCAATATCATGCAAGAGGAATATCGGCAACAATTGAACTAGCTGATAAACTTAATTTCACCAAAGAATCAACTATTATTGACATAGGATGTGGATTAGGTGGTCCCGCAAGATATTTCTCGAAGAGGTTCAATTGCAATGTTTATGGAATCGATATAACTGAAGCTTTTGTAGAAATAGGTAACTATTTTAATAAACTTACACAAATTGATCATCAAGTTAAACTTATAAAAGGTGATGGAGAAAACCTACCATATCAAACTGAGTTTTTTGATGGTGCTGTGTCTCAACATGTAACTATGAATATTGAAGATAGAGAACAATTTTTTAATGAAGCTTTCCGTGTTTTAAAAAAAGGAGCAATTTTTGGTTTTAGTGAGCACGGTCTGGGCACTAAAAGTGGTCCAATTTTTCCTTTGCCTTGGGCAGATAATGAAAATATGAGTTTCCTAAAAACCCCCGAACATACAAAAAGTCTTTTGAAAAAAATAGGCTTTAAAAACATAGAAATTATTAGTACAGGAGAAAAATATATATCTGGATATAATTCACTTTTAAAAAAAAGCCAATCTATTGAAAAACCTACTTTGGGAATACACGTGATTGGTGGTGATACTATGTTAGAACGTTCTAAGAATTCAATGCAATCTATAATTGAAAATAGAACGTACCCATTTGAAATTATATGTAACAAATAAAAAGTATGTATATAAAAAATTAAATCAATTCTCTCCTAACTTGATTATTATAGGAAATCAACAATGACCCTTTTATTCATTCTACCTTTGTTTTCAACTTTGATTTTTTTTACTTCTCTTATTTCACTTGTGTTATTAACATGCGTGCCGCCACAAGGTTGATAATCAACACCTTTTCCAATATTAATCATTCTAATCTCTCCTTTACCTCTAGGAGGTTGAACAGCCATTGTTCTTACTAAATCAGGTTTTTCATCGAGTTCAGTTTCAGATATACTAGAAATACTTACTTCGTAATTTTGTTTAATTAAGTTGTTTATTCCCTCCAATATCTCTTCTTTATTGGGCTTTGATTCTAAATCAAAATCAAGTCGACCTTTGTTTTCATTAATTTGACCTCCAGTTACAGGTGCAGAAATTAGTGAACATAAAAGGTGTAAAGAAGTGTGAACCTGCATAATATTAAATCTTCTTTCCCAATCAATTTTACATTCTATTTCATCATCTACACTTAAATTAGAAATGTTTTCTACTACGTGCATTATCTCATTATTTACGTACCTAGTATCCAGCACGTCAATTTGTTCATTTCCTATTATAATTTTTCCTTTATCTCCAGGCTGTCCTCCAGCTTCTGGATAAAAAATAGTTTGATCTAATTTAATACTATTATCTTCAATTTTTATTATTTTAGAATTACAGGATTTTAAATATGAGTCATTTCTGAATAGTTCTATAGTCATTTTTTGCCCTAAATTTTATTTAATTTTCAAAATAATAATGTTATTAATAAAATCAATTTTCAAACGTTATTTAATATAGAAGGATTATTATGAATATATCAGGAAAGAAAATAATTATTTTTGGTGGTACTTCAGGCATAGGAGAAGCAACAACTAAAATCATGTCTGAAAAAGGTGCTTCGGAGATAATAGCAATTAGTAGAAATCCAGATAAAATGATAAATGTCCCTAAGAATGTAACTCTTGAAAAAATGGATGTGCTTGATGAAGAAGCCTTAAAATCTTTTTTTAAAAATCAGGGAAAATTTGATGTTTTAATCAATTGTGCTACAGGTGGAGCAAGAGCAGTTGGGCCTTTTCTTAAAATGGATTTAGAAGGATATAGAGGTTCATTTGCAAAACTATGGGGATACACAAACGTAGTTAGATATGGCACAGAATATCTTGCAAATAATGGTAATATTGTATTAGTCAGTGGATCGCCTGCAAGAAAGTGTAGGCCAGGTCAAATAGCAATTTCGTCAGTAGGTGGTGCAGTTGAAGCTTTTGCAAGAGGTATAGCTCCTGAAATTGCTCCTAAAAGAATTAATATTGTATCACCAGGTATTATCGATACTCCAATGAGTCCACTTACAGGAAATGAAAGAGAAGAATTTTATAAAAATTCAACACAAAATAATTTAATTCCAAGAGCTGGAACTTCAGAAGAAGTTGCAAAAGGTATAATATTTGCGATAGAAAATGAATTCATTACAGGAACAACTATAGATGTTGATGGTGGATGGCTAACGTCTTAAATCAACATGTTTAATTTTACTAGCTACATTTGATATAGCAATTTGTTTGCCTTATGTGAAAAATATAATCATCTTCAAGAGTTTTTTATCATTTTGCTGTTTCTAAATCCTTTTAGAAAAATCTTTTAAATTAGAGTTAATTTTTTCATCCGGTATATGAAATCTGTCTATTATATTATTCCAATCGTCATTTTTATAATCACTTTTAAAAATTTTAAATTCCCTAGTATCAGTAAAATTTTCATTTAAATTTTTATGAGCATATAACGTTAATAAACATGACCTTTGGTCTATACTTCTTAATTTAGATGCTATTTCAATAACTTTTTCAAAACTCTCATCCAAAAAATAACCTAAAATTAAATCTTTAAGTCTATTATCTGATGAAGATTGTCCTTGTGGAATAGGGTCTAAATCAAATGCTTTTTCTAACAATTCCAAACCTTTTTGTATTTTTCCTACTCTCACTAAAACTTCGCCAAAACCCGCTAGTACTCTTGGGTCATTAGGAACCATTTGAAAAGCTTTTTGACCGTGATCTTCTGCCAAACCATATTCATGGTTACTTAAATATACAGCTGAAAGCATTCTATGACATTCAAAATCATTTTCATTACATTCCAATGCCTTTTGAATATTTTGTTTGGCTTCTTCCATAATTTTTTCAGGATCTTCTAAAAATCCTCTGAACATCGCTTGACCAAGAGTACAAACTTTCCAAGCATATGCTTGAGCATTATTTTCATCAGCTTCTATTGCCTGGTCAAAATACTTAAGAGCTTCTAAGTTAGATTCTTTTTTAAAATGATGATGTTTTTCCTTACCTCTGAGTAGATATTCATAAGACGTCATATTTTCAGTAGGTTTTCTTTTAGACCTTTGCAAAGAGCTAATTTCAATTTCCCCAAGAAGTGCAATCGAAATTTTTCTGACAATTTCATCTTGAACATCAAATATGTCCTCTAAAACTCTATCATACTTATTGCTCCAAACAACACTATCATCTTTTGCATCACTTAATTCAATATTAATCCTTACCCTTTTTCCTGAAGCTCTAATACTTCCAGTTACTACAAAGTCTAAATCAAAAGCTTTAGTAAATTCTCCTAAATCTCCATAATTATTTTTATAATTAACTGATGTTTGTCTAGAAAGAATATCAAATTCTCTCATCATGGAAAATTCTGTTATCAGATCTTCTATAATACCATCAACAAGAAAACCGCTATCTTCGTCATTACCTGAATTAGTGAAAGGCAAAATAGCAAATTTTAACTTTTTATTTTTTTTTAGTTTTAATTCTATTTCATTATCTGTGTATTGTCCTAAAATTGAAAAAACATCAAATTTATTAGATATATTTTTAAGTTCAATTTCACCAGCCTGAAATAATTTTTCTTTAATTTTATTTTTAATTTGTTGTTGAACAATATTAGAAATTAATATTTGGTTCGGATTACATTTTGCCTCTAATCTTGCTGCAACATTAACTCCTGTCCCATATATATTATTTTTTTCAATTATAACATCATCAACATGAATTCCAACTCTCCAAGAAAGTTTTGGAGTAATATCTGTTTGATCATTCATATTCAGAATTTCTTTTTGAAATTCTATTGATGCTTTTACACTTTCAACAGGACTTTGAAATTCAGCAATAACAGAATCTCCAGCCGTATGAAATATCTTTCCATTATAATCTTCGATCTTCTTATCAATTATTGATCTACAACTATTTAGACTTTTCAAAGTATTTTCTTCATTTTCTTCCATATGTTTGCTGAAAGAAACACAGTCGGTAGCTAAAATTGTAGTTAATTTTCTTTTGATATTTGACATAATAATTTTAATTATTTTGCATAACAATATTAAATTCTAAAGTCTTGCAACTTGTCCCATCTTCTGGGTCAGTAGAGTTTTTAAGCTTTCTAATTAAACTTTCTTTTACTGCAAAAACTGTATCAGTTTCCAAATAAGGATCCCCATCTATAAATGCATGTGTTGTTAAGTCAACAAATCCCTCTGCCTTTACCATAAAGTGAATATGAGCAGGTCTAAATGGATGCCTGCCTAATGAATTTAAAATTTCACCAACGGGACCATCTGTTGGAACTGGATAATATTGTGGCTTAACTGTTCTAAACAAATAAGTACCATCATTGTCGGTTGTCATCTTGCCTCTTAAATCAACTATATGATTTTCTTTTTGAACATCATACAAACCATCTGGTCCAGACTGCCAAACATCGACAGACGCATTTGAAATTGGATTACCATTTGTATCTGTTACTTTCCCTTTGACTATACATCTTTCACCTTCAACATGCTTTGCAATATTATTACCTAAAGATATATCTGGAGCTTCAGCATGAAAAGGGCCCAAGACCGTTGATTCTGTTTCATTTTGTGACTTTCTGTTATTTATAGTATCAATAAGCATTGATATCCCAAGGACATCAGATAAAAGAATAAACTCTTGTCTTCTATCATCACATTTGTGACCAGTCCTAGTTAAAAACTCTATGGCATTTAACCATTCATCAAATGTTGGCTCTGTTTCTTTTACCACTTCATGTAAATGTGTAACTATAGAAGACATTAATTCTTTTAATCTTTCATTTTTAATTGATGAAAAACTTTTTAACACACCTTCTGTCGCTGTTTTTTCATTAAAATCTAACATCTTATTTTCTCCTTAAATTATATTTTGAACAACAGAAAACAATAATCCAAACAATCCACCAAAAACTCCTCCCCAAACAATAAGCCAACCAAGATGTTTTCTAATCATATTTTCAATAATAATTTTTATACCTTGAGGATCTAATTCGGCTAACTTACTGTTTAAGGCTTTTTCAATTCCAATTTTTACATCTTTAGCGATTGAATTGTCATCATTATTAAATGTTCCATCTAACTTATTTTTAATTATTTCTTTCAATTTATTTATAACAGGGTCTTTAATAGGCATTAATGCTTCTCTACCGCCAATTATCGATAACATTGATCCTAACTTAGATGTTTCAATAGCTTCTAACAATCCCTCAAAAACTCTATTAAAATCAATCTTTTCGTAAATTTTCTCTGTATCAATTTGTTTGTTTTCAAAAAATTCATTGATTTTATCATCTGAAAATAATTCTTCTAAAACTAAATTTTTAATCCCTTCCTTTATATCTAAAAATCTATCAAGAATAACCCCTGAACCATATAAAAAAGGTACTTTTTCAAAAAGCATTTGGACTGCAAGCCAGTTTGTAACACTACCTGACAAAGCAAAAAACCCGATTGAATAAAATATATTAGAGTATTGATTTTGAAAAATATAACCTAATAGAATGAATGAAATAGAGATTAAATTTGTAACCAAAGATTTATTCAACGGCATAAACCTCTTTACTCAGTGATAAAATTCATAAGAATACCAACTTTGCCAATATCAACTTCAACAACATCTCCTGGAGTCATATAAACTGGAGGGTCCTTCTTATCACCTACACCTCCGGGAGTACCAGTCACAATTACATCTCCAACAGTTAATGGTGTAAAAGTGGAAATATAATTTATTAACCTAGGGATTGGAAAAATTAGGTCTGACAATTTTGCTTTTTGCATTACTTTTCCATTTAATCTAGTTTCAATTGGAAGTTTTGTATAGTCACCCACTTCATCAGATGTAACTAAATATGGACCAAATGGTCCAGTTAATGGAAAGTTCTTTCCTGGTGTAAACTGAGAGGTGTGTCTTTGCCAATCACGAATACTTCCATCATTATAACATGAGTATCCTGCAACATGATCTAGAGCTTTTTCTTCAGATATATCTCTTCCACCCTTTCCAATAACAATTGCTAACTCACCTTCATAATCAAATCTTTTTGAAAATTTTGGTTTGAGCAATGGTTGCAGGTGACCAGTTTGAGTATTAGCAAAACGAGTGAAAACAGTTGGGTTGTCTACATCTGGCCTTCCTGTTTCCTTTTTATGCTCTTGATAATTTAAGCCAATACAAAAGATTTTTTCTGGATTAGGAATAACAGGCAAATAAGTTATTTCACTTAAAGAAATGTCTGGTGTCATTTCTTCATAAATTTCTTGAGCCTTTATTTGTTCATTCTTTTTTAAAAGAGATTTTATTGAAGTAACATCATTTCCAATTCTATCGTTTAATTCA
>CACNQW010000017.1 GCA_902622745.1 uncultured SAR116 cluster alpha proteobacterium | reverse complement strand
GATTGGGGTGTGAGTGTGTTAACTAGTTTTAATAATTTTCAAATAAACTTGAATACTTGTTTCTAAAATACTTACCATCAGAATTATTTAAAGCTACTAACATTTCATGATTATTTTTTTCTAATTCTTTTTTTGCAATTATAATGTCATCAATTGTCCAATCTTTTTGTTGAAGAATTTTAACAATTTCATCATATTTTTTTTTTATACTTTTGGATTCCTTATCTTTAAGTTTTAAAGCATCTTCACCCATACCTTTTGCATAATTAATCATTGAAGCTCTTTGAATGCTATCAGCAACTTTACCAGCTGTGATAGCCGCAATTTTAGCATCATTATTGTCTTTAAAAATCCAAACTAATAATGCGTCAGCAAAATAATCATTAATTGCAGAAGCTTGGTCTAATAAAGAGCTTTTATTTTTATTGGGAATAAATTGATAATAAATTACGATAATTAAAACTAAAATAATTAAATAATGATACCATGATATTGTTCCCATAATATTTCCTTCTAAATAATTTCGTATATTATCCTATCATAAAAGTCTCTTCATATAAACTTTCGTCTATTTCCAAATCTTTACCGTTCCATATCCCAACACCATTTTTTGCACGATATATTCCACTCCAAAATCTTTCAGCTACAATGTCACCAATAATATCTTCAATATAAAATCTTTCACCATTTTTTGCATCTTTAGGAACTAGATACATTGCCCATGTATATAGGTCTTTTTTGGAACCTTGATATATTTGATAAGTTAATAATTCTTTCCATTGTTCATAGGGGTAATTAACCTCTTCTCCATATTGAACATACATTTTTCTATCTGTAACTTTTATTATTTCACCCGTTTTATAATTTTGGAGAACCATTCTTCTTGAAAAGAAATCTTCATTTGGTTCAATTGTTTTCGTTATAAGATAATTTTTATCTCTATCCTCTGCACTTAAAGAATATCTATTATAATCCTTTTCTCTAATAGTTTTTATTACTCTCAAATTCTCATTATTTTGTATTTCTATATCACTCATTATACAAACCTAAACATTGGGTTTAAACGGCTAATTTTAAGACAAGTATTCTTATCCTTTTTCAAAGTTTTAATAAGATTGTCTTCAGACATATATTCTGTATCTAAAATAGTCTTTTCACAATTGTTGCAATAAAGAGACTTATCTTTATCTTTTCTTAAATCTTTAATGGATACTTTTTTTGGGCAATCTATTGTTTTTATTAGCTCACCTTTTTCGGTATAGATATCCTTATCAATAATGTTTAACATTAAATCCTCCAATAATTTTAGGCATTAAAATCAAGTCTACAGAAATTAATCTGTTAATATTCATTAATAGTGGAATTAATATTTTATAGTAGAATTTTAGTTATTTTGCAAATTACTGTTTCTTATAGAGTTGTTAAATTCACTCAAATCTTTAATTATTTCTAACATTAATTTTAGTAGATACTTATTTATATCTTTTGGAATAAATGATGGATTAGTGTATTTATTTAATTTTTTATTTAATAAGTTTAGTTTACTTAAAAAGGAGATGGCATTCTTTTCAAAGTCCTTTTTTATTTGTGAAATTGACTCTGGTTTTAAATAAAATATCCCTCCTAATATAACTGCTGTAATTTGAAGATTGGATAATCTTTTATATTTATTTTTAATAGGCAAGGAATAAGACAGTTTATCACCATTAACATTCACCAACATTTTTAAAAATTTTATTATAGCTTGTTTAAGGTCAATTTGTTCATTTATCATTACTTTTGTATATAGGTTTTTAAATTGTTTTGAATTGACATTACTTTTAAAATTTTCTCTTTCATTCATTTCACTAATATAATGGTAATAATAAAAGTCATTTAAATAACTATGATATTCATCATCATCTGGTTTGTGGAAGATACTTAAAAAATTAACAGGTTCTTTATTTTTATCATCAATGAAAAAAACTATAACTTTTTCATCTAATAAATTTTTATTACAATTGTTACAACTGCAAATATTAGTTTGATTTAAATGCAGACATGAATGACATTCAACAAATAATTCCATTATTCGCTTTCTTCATTTTTTGACTTTAACTCTTTTACTTGTCTGGTGTACTCTTCAAGAGAAGAAAATAAATTTTTATTAGCTTCATCCACAGCTTTTCTTGCTGCATCATAATTATATCCATAATTACCTATTACAGTATAATCTTTACTATCACATGATTTGCAATTAGGACGGTATATAAAACGTGCAAGTTCCGTTTCATTCTCATCTTCTTCTAACCCACTATGATAATATGAAACTAAGTGACTCTGAAAATAATGCTTATAACATTTATTACATTGAAGGTGTCTTCCATGGATTTGTGTCATGGTGTTTTAATGCAATTTTTACACCATTTTAATTTTGAATATCATCAAATAAATATTTAAATTTTACGCTTATTTAATTTATTTACATAGTAAAATGAAAAGTTGAAAATTCTTCTTAAAACTATTTTCTTTTTGGGTCTGTATTTTTAACAATTAAATACCACGCAATTAATCCACCTACAAAAGCATACCAATAATCTGTAGTAAAGCTTATGTATATTGAATAAATAAGTATTCCAGTAGCAATGATGCCAAATATAAAAAAAGTATTTTCATTCATATCGTGACCTCAAAATTATATTCTGATTTAATATTAGTAGATAATAATTATTTTTTCAAATTTAGCTCTGGCAAAATTGACACTGTATCAATTTAATTACTATAATTTTTAATTTGGAGGTGATTATGGAAGGATTTAATTTTCAAGAAAATATATTTTATATTTCACTTGGTATAATTAGTATCACATTTATTATTGGTCTTACTCAAGTAAAACCATACAATAAAGAGAATGAAGAAAAAATGGCAGGAATTCAAAAGGCATTGTGCTTAGTTTACGGTATTTCATTTATTACTGGAGCATATGGAGCGTCTCTTATTTTCTCAGGAACATGGTGGTCATGGGTAATTATAATTGGATTTGGGATGATGGGTTTCGGCGCTTTAAAAGAAGCATTCGCCAAATATCCAAATGCTCCAAAAGGATATGGTGAATAAAATCTTTATTAAAATATTGTTTTTTCTTAATGTATACTTTTTATTAAATTTTAATTCAATTGCTCATGAAATGGGTAATTTTGAAAAACATGAAAAAAAAATATTTGCTACCACTATCAATGAATATGCTGATTATTTAAGAGGAAAGACACTTAAAAATAAAGAAGGCTTGTCATGCATTAAAATTAAAGTTGATTACATTAACTATATGAATGATTTACTCTCAAGTCAAAAAGTGTTTGGTTCACTTTATTATTATTACGAAAACGATATTTTGGTCTTATCAAAAATGTTAGAAAAATTTGAATCAAAAAAAGAGTTTGAAGAGAGTATTAAAGATATACCAAAATTACTTAAGGCAGCTAATAATCCAAGAGGGTCCATACCTGAAGAAAGTATTTATCTAGCATTGGTAACTAGATTATTTTCTGAATATAGATTACAACTTGGTGAATACGAAGTAATTTATGATTTAAAAAACTACAAGAAATGTAAAGACTACTTTTGAGTTAAAACAGAATAATTTAATATTTCATACAATTAAATTTCAAATAGTCTTCTCTTTCAAATGGCTTTCCTTTTCCAATTTCCCAACTTTTTCTCCAGTACCATACACCTCGCAAATGTCTGTATTCAATTCTACATTTCCCTTTCCTAGAGGATTTAGAACCAAAAAAAGTGACAATTTTTGCTTTAAAGTTTCTTGGTAAAGGTCTTGGTTTTTTTTCTTTACCTATGTAAAGTCCATCGATTGAAACTGGAACCCATTTATTTACTATCCAACCTTTTTTATAAATCATAGCCGTAATTTCTCCTTCAACGGCAAAATATTCAGAAAAACAATTTTTAGAAAACGTAAATAAAAATATTATAAGAAAAATTAAATTAGATTTTTTCATGCTCTAATCCTTTAGTCTACTCATTTGTTCAGGAAAAACTTTTTCTAATTCATTGATTAACTTATTTTCTCTTTCTTCAACAGTTTTTAAAGCATCTTGAAGTTCTTTTTTTATATTCTCATCTTGATTTAAATGCAAAGATGATTTTACAACAGCCATTGTTATAGGCACAGTTAAAATACAATTATCAAAGTTTTTCAATGAGTTTTCATCGCCTCTCGCAATAGCCAACAAAACCAAATTACAAACATGAATAACTGCTCTTTTTGGGTCTAAGTTTGATTCTCTTGATTTATCAAAAAGAGACTTAAAATCTTCAGTGAACTCTGTTCCTTGTTGAGGGTCCATAGTTGGAAGAATACCAGTTATCACTTTTGTGCAATCTGCTCTAAACGAAATGCCTTTAAAAAATCCAAACATTTGACCTCCTTTGATTATCTAAAAATATTAAATATCCAACCCAAACAAACTAGATTAAAACCAATAATTTTTAATTTTTCAATTAATGATAAATGAGAAATTTTCCCATAATATAAAGTTTGAAAAGTATAATAAAAATAACAGTCATAGCTAATCATTCCCAAAATTAAATAGACTTTAATTGGGTCTTTAACATCAGGTATAATTGCCCTTTTAAAAAAAATAAAGTCTATAAGTAAAACTAGTAAAATAATTCCAAAGGACCATGTTCCAATTTTAAATGGAAAATACTTTTTCTTTCTTAATTCAATTTCTTTTTCATCATAAATCATATTAAATTATAAACATTAATTGTAATTGAAATCAAATTTAGTGCTTTTATCATAATTTGTTTATATCCATTTCCTTATCAACTGACCTCTCAATTCATTAATGATAGCCTCTAGAGACCTCATATCTAAAGCACTATAAACCTCTGCATCAGGTCTTTTTCTAAAAAGCTCTGTGTGAAGTTGCCTTGCTTTCTCAAGTAATTCTTGTCTCTCAAAAAAACTATATCCTTTTCTATAATTCATTTTATCTCCTTTAAATTAAGGCGATACCAAAATTGTACATCTCAATATCGCCTTATCAATTTCAGTGAACTACAAGTTCTTTTTCTTCTTCTGTTAATATCCAATAGGCATACACTGAAGGGTCTAAAAATGGATTTCTGTAAAACATCCATTCGTCAGGTTTTTCATCTTTTTCTTCTTCATAGAATTCAGTCCAGAATTCTAATTGCTCTCTTGCAGATTGGAGAGTGGTTTCACTCTCCTGTTCATCTGCTTCTTCGTAATCATAATCGTATTCACTCATTTGATTACCTTTAGAAAAGAGCTAGTGCTTGATTTAGGTGTCCATTTTCTGAACTTACTTCTATCAAGACCCATTGGTATGTACCATTTACGTACATCAGGGTCCCAACGAGCTCCTAGTAGCTTTGCTTCATCTTTATCTTTGTAAGTACAGTTAATATAATATTTATCTTCAGCCATTAGTGTGTCTCCTTTAAGTTATCAATTATGTTTTGGGTAAGTGTGCCAAGTTTTTTGGCAGGGAATATTTCATCAAACTCTTCAAGATATTGAATTGAGTTAATGTAATCTTCATACAGATGAATATCTGATTGTATTTTGTTTATATCTTCGTTCATGTAAACCTCCGTTGAGAACGTTGAGTTGAACAAAGAGAACAGTGTTGTGTAGGGTCACACATATTTATTCTCTTTTCTTTTACCCATTACTGGAGAAAAGAGAATAAATATGTGTGCCTACCCAGATAGGTGAAAAGTAGGGTTTTAGAGAATCACTTCATAACCTCTCTTTAACCCCCTTTATTTAATAAAGGGTTAAAGGAGAGGTTAAACTATGGAATTTTATTTTTATTATAATTGTAGAAATCACAATCTATTTGAGAGATGTTTTAAAAGGTTAAATCATCTAGCACATATAATAGATGATATTGTGGAATTAGTAGAAATGGATAATACTACGCATAAATGGTGCAAGGATTATCTTATTAAGGAATGTAATAATGAACTACATAAAGGTTATGTAGTAAAACTTATATATAATTTACGGAAATTTAACATAAACAATAACATAGATTTGTAATTTTGCAAGGAATATTTTTTTATGAACTCGTTTAACGAAATGTGCATAAGGGTTTCAAGGGAAATTGATACTAAGTCAATACGTGTCCGAAGTCGGACTGAAAAAGAACTGATTCGCTATCAATATGCTGTAAGACACCTCTTAACTGATTTATGGAAAGCGCATTGGAAGCATCCAGATGCTGAATGCTCTATCAACAAAAGAAGTGGTTATTATTCTGAAAATGCGAGATATAGAGACCCTCAACTCACTTATAAGATGACCGTAGAACAAGCATTTAAAGGGTTAATAGATTTAGACCTTATACGCATTACAAAAGAAGGGTTTTATGACCGTATTACCTATGAAGGAAGCCTCACTCGTTTTAAAGCAACTCACAAACTTGCAGAGCAGTTTAATGAACTAAAAGGACATCCTTCAATATTTTTAGAACCTAACTTAGATGTAGAGACGATAATTCTAAGAGATACTATTGATGGCAAAAGAGTTCTTCAAAATTATGATGATGACAAAGATACTGAACAATGGAGAACAAACCTTAAAAAGATAAATACCTGTTTTAGCCGTCATATCTTAGATATGTATTTAAAAGATATTGAGTTTGAAAAACTTCAAGACGAGCTTTTAAGAGAAGCTGACAAAGAGCCAATAGATTTAACACAAAAGGTTCTTGTTCGTATTTTTACCAACAACTCTTTTGAAAGTGGTGGAAGGTTTTATAGAGGATGGTGGCAAAACGTTCCTAAGAAATATAGGCAGCACATTACAATTGACGGTAAGAAAACGAGAGAGTTTGATTTCTCACAACTTAATCCAAATATGATTTATGACAGACATAACCTAGATTTAGGAAGCGAAGATGCATACGACAGAGTATTAGACGGAAAGCATCGTGATACTGTTAAACAAGCCTTCAACGCAATGTTACAGGCTGATACACAACTTAATCAAAAGCCTGATAACATAAATGTTGAAGAAATTGGAATGTCTTGGAGAGAATTGAAAGAAGCTATTTTAGATGCTCACAAACCCATTCAAGATAAGTTTTTTAAAGGCATTGGTAATAGATTACAATTTGAAGATAGTTGTGTTGCTGAAAATGTCATGATTCAATTTACAGACATCAATGCCCCAGCTTTGCCAATACATGATAGTTTCATCATGCATCACGGATATAGCTCTTATGGAGAATTAGAAGAAGCCATGAGAAGAGCTTATCATGATAGATTTAAAACATCATTTAAAGATAATAGAGAACTGATTAAAGAAGTTATTCATGAAGAAAAGAAAGAAGAAAAACCTAAGAATAATGACCCTAATAATGTACAATGGGATAACATAGATTTTGACCATTTATTAGAAAAAGAAAAAGAATATTCAAAATGGAACGAAAGAAATGACGATTGGATTAGAAAAGTATATAAAAAATTGAATTGTATTTTTAATTTTGTTATTAAACTTTTTAAGTTTTGAAGCATTCGCAACGAAGTATAAATATCTATGCACAGGTGATGGCAGTAGAGTTGTATTACAATTTGATGAAAGTAAAAAATTAGTTATTACCAATAATCAAAAGCCACATAAGTACAAAATCAAAGATGGGATTACATATTGGGATTCTCTTAAAGAAAGTTCTAATGCTGTAATTGTTAATTCATTCCTCTTTCAAAAATCTACAGGTAAGTTAGCCATAGATAGTCACTCATTTGTAAGTAGTTTTAATAAGAAATATTATATGCTTTGTGATGAGGCTTATTGAAAGAACCAATAAATATAATCCATAATTATTTCAATTGGATTTAACCTACTATTTATAAGCATAACAAATACAAGAAATGATAAGATTGAAAAGAATTTAAAGTATTCAAAAAAATAATTTTCATCTTCTATAACTACATCCTTACCCTGAACAACATATCGTCTAGGTGTTATTTCACCTTTCATCTTCCCAAGTCTTATGAGATTGTTACGAATAGATTTTTGACTACGATTAATCGTTCTACATATTTTGTATACTGAATAACCTTCTTCGTATAATCTCAGAAGTTCATCAGTTTCTTGTTTGGTATATCTTCCAACTCTTCTTTTCATTTTAAAAATGTAAACTTAACCTTCCCATTTTGCACCTTTTTTCATATTTTCTTTAGCAGTAATAATTCTTAAATTACTAGGGTGATGACGTCCACCTTTTGAAAGAGGTTTGATGTGGTCAACATGATATTCTATACCGGTAGTTTTTGTTTTTAATCTACATTGCTCATAAATTTTTATAACTTGAAACCTTTCTTTTTCAGATAGGTTCTCTGGATATGCTCCTCTTTTCATTGCATCTCTAAGTCTATTTTTTTCAGTACTACAAGGAACACATTCATATCTAATATTTCTTAACTTAGAATTACATTTATTACATTTTTTACCTATAAATGTTTGCAAGGCTCTGTGAAAAGCCTCCTCTCTACTTTTTGCAGGTAAATTATTTTCTTCTCTTCTAGACCATACTGTTAGTTCTTTTTGCTTTCTAATTAATTTTTGTCTTTCTTCATTAAATTTTCTTGCGTAACGTGCTGGACAACTCCTGTAAGAATATATATCTAAATCTTCTATATCTATTTCATAACTAAGTTTTTTACCATTACATCCACAAACACAAGTTCCTTTCTTGCGTGTTGGTATATCAATTTTGAAAATAATACTTTGACTATAATCTTTTCTAATTTGATGCTTTTTATTTTTAAAATCGTAGTATTCGTCTATCAAATCTTTTTTTAGTGGCTTACTATTGAGAGAATTAGGATTCTTTATTAAATCATCCACAAATTCTTTAGCCCATTTTTCATCTTCAATAGTTTGCTTACTTTTTTTTACTCGGTGCTTTATTTTAGTAATGGGTTTATTTTTATTTAATAAATTACTTATAAATTTAAACATAAATATTAATCGCACATTTTTTTATATGTATCTAAAATATAGTTTATATTTATAGCTTTAAGGGTTTTACCAACTAAAGCTGAATCAAAGTTTTTACCTCTATCATTATCCTTTTTAATATCCCTGAAATTTCTTTCTATTAAATTGACTAAATACTTACATTCATCTTTAAGTTTGCCATTCACTTCAATAGCAAAAGCATTTTTGAAAATAAAAATAAATAATATTGTTAAAATAAATTGTTTCATAAAATCTCCATTATAAATTCATTATAATGAATCTTTATAATAATAAAAACTAGTTAACACGCTCACACTCCAATCTGTCACACCCACCAACTATATACATCTACCCATACCCCCATGTCCCATGCCCGGGGAGTGAGAACACTTAAAGTGTTACATATAAATGTATTAATAAAGGGAGTATTATTAGCACCTAGGATGTACCACTTACCCTATACTAGTAACGGTTAATTTTAGTGATGCACAAACTGATGCACATTTCGTGCGTATTGACATTACAGTAATAAATTCTAATCTAAGGTAGAGCTTATGTAACAATGTGATTGGTGCATAGGATAGGAATACTTGTCCTCTAGAGCGCACCATTCTGCTTCACTATGATGTGATAACACATTGAAGTATAAGCATTAATTATAATCAACTTTTGAGGTAATGTACATGGTGATGCACAAAAATGCTTTGTTTATTCGTAATAGAAATGGGAATTATTACTTTGTTGGAGGAGTTCCTAGTGATATGAAATCTTATTATTCTTCAGATAGAATTTCATTTAGTTTAAAAAACAAATCATATATATCTGCATTGAGATAATAAATACATGGAATTTTATAGCTGATTATGATATCGTTTCTATGTATTTAATATTCAATGTCGTAACTATTATCAAAGGAGTTCTGTAATGAATGAATTAATAGATAATTTAGGTACTTGTTGCAAAGACACTTGTTGTGCAGAGGGCTGTTGTAGTGATGGTTGCAATACTGGAGAGTGTAGTAATAGTTGTTGCAAAGACGGATGCTGCAGTGAGTTAGTAAACTGTTGCACAGAATAATATCCATTTTTTTTAATTTCATCGTATCTATAGTGATATAATACATTTTTCTGGCCATAAGATTTAAAATAATCTTTTTTTTCTAAAATTAGACACGAGTTAAAACTTGTATTTGTGGTGTTAAGCTAAATGAAAAAATAATGAATTTATTGACATTGATAATCATTATCATTATCATTATTAATATGAAATCAAAATTTTTACTTTTCTCTGAACTAAATATTTCAGAACAAATTATTTTATCTGGAATAAGAACTTGGGCAAATAATATTAAACTCAATAAAGACCCAATTTTACCACTTAAATGTTTTTATAAACAATTTAATTTAGAAAATTTTTCAACTCTTACTGATGAGTTGATGAGTACAATTTGTATTGGTTATAAAGTTCACTTAGACATAAGATGTAATTGTAATATGATAATCTCTGACCACGAACAGGCTATATTAGAGATGTTATACTATTCACAAATTAAATTTTATGATTTGGAAAGAAAAACCTTAAGTATTATTGTTAAGGATAGATACATGAGACGAGTTATGTTTATTAATAAAAAAATTAATAAACTTTTAATAAAGAATAAATATGAATTTGAATGTAGAGATAGTTACTTCAATTCAAATATAAAATGTTTGAATTAACATATTTAAAGAATTATAGCTTAGGTTGATAAAGTTACCTGCCCTAATCTGTTACAGACACTAACTATATACATTTTCCTATACCTCCATGGCGCATGCGTGGGGTGTAATCATTCAATAGAGAGATATAAATATTTAATTGCCTTAGATAAAAAAAAATAAATAATATGTAATATTGATTATTATTATGTAAAAAATTAAAAGGTTTTCTAATGTACTCAAGAATTCATGTTTTCAAATTCCCTAACAAAGTTGCAAGAGACTCTTTCAGATTTTTTTGTGTAAATTATACTGACAAGTTATTTAATGAAGGTTTAAACTTTTCTTTATTTATAGATGTCACAGACACTCAACTTCATTATTTAACAGTTTGGAAGAATAAAAAAGATTGGGAAATATCATTTAAAAAAGCTAAAGAATATTCTGACGTTAAAACTCAAGTTAAGGAAATGGGAGCTACTATGACTATTGTTGGAGGTGAAACTTTAGGTAGGATGACATCAAGTAGTAACTTTAATCTTTTTGAAAATGTATCTTTATAATGATAATTGAAAATTTATTAAATGTATTAGCTATTAATCTTCATAAATTTTTTAAAAATACTAGGATAATGGCAGAAAATTTACGTTCTCCTAATACATTTTTTTTTGGTTTTATAGCAAAAAGATTGATGTTGGTTGGTAATCAAAGAGTGATTGAAGATAGTGTTCAAAGACTAAATATCAAAAGTGAAGACAAAATTTTAGAGATTGGTTCTGGAAATGGCCAAGCATTAATAGAAATTTTGAAAAAAAATCCAAAACAAATAAAAGCAATTGAAATAAGTCCAATTTTTAGAAATCATTTAAAGAAAAAATTTGGTAATAAAATTGAACTTTTTGAAAATGATGCCAAGAATCTTAAAGACATAATAAACAATAATTCAATAGACAAAATATTATTAATTAATGTTATATATTTTTTAAATCCATTAGATTTATATTTAAAGGAATTTAAACGTATTTTAGATGAAGATGGGATTGTTTTCATTGCAGGAAAATTTGAAGCTGTTAAGTCATTCAATGACAATGTATTTAAAAATAAGCAAATTACAGATTTATTAAAAGTACTTAAAAAATTTTTTAAAGTTTCATATGAATTTGTAGATTTAGGTGACTTAAACTCAAGATATTATGCTATTTATTTAAAAAAATAAGGACTATTTATGGTTGAATATCCATCAGTAATTATTAATTAGTTTGGTGGATTGTTTAAAGAGTGTAGTGTAGGGTTATGGTGAAGAATTTATTAAAGATATATCAAATTATTGATTATAATTAAAATTTGTGATTAATTAATATTTGAGACTTTATTATGTTTTGTGTTTTTTTAAATGTTAGATATTCAAATCCTAAATTAATGCACGTTGGACATCAATATGTAGCATCAAATTTTGACCCATCAACTTTAAACGGCTTAATCGCTGTTGATGCATATCACATAACTCCTGATAAGGGACTTGGTATTTTTACCTTTGATAACCAGGCTAATCTTAAAAAGCATATTCCAGTACTAAAGGAATTTTTTAAAGATTATGAAGATAGATTTTCTTGTAAGGCAAACATTGAGACCGGTATAGTTAATGAAGAGCTAGATTATAAAGCTATCAAATAAAAATTATCGTTTTTATACAAATATTTTACATTTATTTAAAATTTAATATGATTGAATTATGATTCATACAAGAAAAATATTTTTGGTATTTTTTTTATATTTATTTGTTTTATCCTGTGATAATTCAGATAATTCTTCCAATGTCATTGTAAAAATATATGGATATGCTGAATATGATTGTACGGAAAACAAGTATAGACTTACTAAAGAAACACCAATGATACCATTTTTGAAAGTTAACAAATGGTATTCTCAAAAACAATTTCATGAAGCTCACTATGAAGATACAATAAAACCATTTAAGGACATGCCAATGAGTGAGGATAGTCTTAAAAAAATTGCGCCAACTTTAGAATTAAGTAATCAATTTCTATATGAGTTAACTACTGGAGTTGATTGTGAAAATCCTAAAGATATCTTATTCTAATTTTAAAGATAAAGACTTATGTGTGTAAGATACATATTTTGTTTTTAAAATATTAATAACAGGAAGGTATTTAGATATGTTTAACAAAATTTTTATAAAAATATTTCCTTTTTTTGTAATTTTTCTTCTCTTATCCAAGAATGTTTATGCACAAGGTTCTGCTAGTGACCAATATAAACAAATGGGAGGTATAACAGGTTTAACTGAGATCTGCTTTAAAACTAAAAATTTAGAGCTAACTTTATTAAAACAAATTGGTCAGTTGTTTTATACTCAACCTGAAATGGGAGAAATGATTTTTGGTCTCCTATATGACTTTTATGATGCTAAAGCAGTAGCGATGGAAAAAAAAGTTATTTGGAATGGAACAGCACAATCTTACAACAAAAAACAATTTGATTGTAACAATGCAGGGGATAAAAAACTGATTAAACAGTTTGAGATGCAATTAATGAATGGTTTAAAATCTCAAGGCTAAGTTTTACGGATTAAAATGATTAGTTTACATTAATGTTCGTGATAATGTATGGCTTGACTGTAATATTGGTTTATATTTCTTAATACACACACTCATACCCCAATTTGTTACACACACTATCTATACATCTGTTCATACCCCCATGGCAAATGCCCAGGGAGTCTTAACATTTGAAATGTTAGGTAGTATAAATGTATTAATTAGAGGAATATTAATGACACCTCCAGTGTCTACAGTTACTTGTACTAAGAACAGTAATTTTAGGAGAAGAGCATATGGTAGACCATTTGCACCTGTTGACATGAACTCTTTAATTCATAAACTGTAGGTATTGTTTGTGTTGCAATATTCATGGTGCATATGAAGTGTATACAGAGTGTCTAGAGCACACTATTCCCACACCACTATGATGTGATAACACATTGAAAACAATCATTAATTGCAAAAAGTTTATGAGGTTGATGTACAATCTGATATACGTTTCTTTCGTATTGACATCATAGGATTATTAAATATTCTTAGTTTTATTTAGAATGAAACTATTTTATTTAGCATTATCATTAATATTTTTTTTTATACCTTTTTCTATTTTAGGTGAAACAATGAGTAACTTAATTTGGAACAATGGACTTTATTACAAAAAAGGTTCGAAAACTCCTTTTGATGGAATAGTTACTGGGGAAATTAATGGTTCTTTTATAAATGGAAAAAAACATGGAAAATGGACAAGATATTATAATAATGGGAGAGTGTTTTCTATATCAAATTTTTATTTAGGTGTGAAAAATGGAAGCTTTGTTACATTCAGTAAAAATGGTCAATACATAGAAAAAGGAAAATATAAGAATAATTTAGAAGATGGGCTTTGGTTAAGATTTTTTGAAAATGGTAAAATTAATTATAAAGGTAAATTTATTAATGGAAAAAAAACAGGTGTTTGGGTTGGATATTATTACAACGGACAATTAGAATATAAAGGCAGTTTTAAAAATGGAAAAAAAGATGGTATTTGGGAGTTTTACTCGTCAATTGGTATGAAATATAATGAATTTTCAGGTATCTATAAAAATGGAAATAAAATAAGTAAAGCTTTATAATGATCTTGCTAAATCAACTTCAACTTTATACGAAGCAAATTTTAAATGATTACTGTAAAAAAAAGCTAGTGTTTTGTTTAAGAATAATATTAACATAACTGTTGCAGATGCCTATAAAACTCAATCTCTCTTAATAGAACTTAGAATTAAAAGAGGTGAAAAAGTAATAGGTTATAAAATTGGTAGTGTTCAAAAATAAATACAAAAAAAATACGGGTTTTCACATTTTGATGAAAGTTTTTGATAAATATGTCTCTTGAACAACAAATTAATAAAGCAATATCTCTAGAAAAAAAAGGAGAGATACTAAAAGCTAAAGATATATATAAAAGTATATTGAAAGTTTTTCCTAAAAATATAAGAGTTCAGAAGAGATTAGAAGCATTAAACATACTCAAACAAATCAATAATTTGCATCCTCCTCAAGAAGATATTGATAAACTTATAAAACTATTTAATCAAAAGCATTTTTCATCTGTAATTGAGCAGTCACAAGCTTTAATTCGAGAATATCCAAACGCATTTGTTATATGGGACCTGATGGGAGCAACAAATCAACTTTTAGGAAAACCTGATGAAGCCTTAAAAGATTTTAAACAGGCAATACAATTAAATTCCAATTATGAAAATGCTTATTATAATATGGGGGTCGTTTTACTTGAAGATTATGGTAACCCTGTTGAAGCAATTGAAGCTTTCAAAAAAAGTATCTCTTTGAACCCTAAAAATGCTAGAGCTTATAATAACATGGGTAACTCTCTAAGAAAACTGGGAAGGTTTGAAGAAGCAATTATTGTGCTAAACAAGGCTATATTAATTGAATCTAAAAATGCTATTTTTTATAGAAATGCTGGCAATGTTTTAGCAAAATTAGGTAAACTTAATGAAGCTATAGAAACTTACAACAAAGCACTTTTACTTAAACCAGATTATCCCGAAACTTACTATGATCTTTCATTTTCATATAATCTCAAAGGAGATCTTCAAAAAGGATTTCAATTATATGAATGGAGGTTAAAAAAAGATGGATTTCCTACTAGGATACCAAAAGACTATTTGATTTGGGATGGCAAAAATTCTGTTTTAGATAAAAAGTTTTTTGTTTATGAAGAGCAAGGACTGGGTGACACTATTCAGTTTGTTAGATATTTGCCCCTATTAAAACAAAAAGGGGCCAAAGTTATGTTTAAAGTGAAATCCAAAATGCATGCTCTTTTAAAAACTTTAGATGAAGATATTGTTTTTGTTGATAGAGATCCTGATGATAATGATAATAGCATTGATTTTGAAACTCCGCTTATGAGTTTACCCTATTTATTTAAAACCAATTTAAAGTCGATACCATTAAGGAAATCGTACCTTTCCGCTGACCACAATAAAATCATCTCATGGAAGAAAAATCTTCCAAAAGATAACTTTAAAGTTGGTATATGTTGGCAAGGTAGTAAGAATAAGATCGATTTTGGGAGATCTTTTCCGTTAACTTTATTTGAAGATATATCAAAATTACCAAATCTAGAATTGATAAGTCTTCATAAAGGTGAAGGTGAGAAGCAAATTGAAAATGTTAATTTTGATCTTACAGTCTTAGGTAATGATTTTGATAATGGAGAAGATGCCTTTATTGACACGGCTGCTGTTATGGCAAACTGTGATTTAATCATTACCTCTGATACAGCAATAGCTCACTTAGCCGGAGCTTTAGGTTATAGAACTTGGGTTTTGCTTAAAAAAATTCCTGATTGGCGATGGCTGTTAGACCGTAATGATAGTCCATGGTATACAAATATGAAGTTATACCGCCAAAAAGAACGTGACAATTGGAAAACGGTTTTTGAGTTAATAAAAAAAGATTTGAAATCAATTTTAACTTTGAGGGAAAATTAGATGAAGACACCGTTAATACCTATCTCTTGGGGGGAGCTATTTGATAAAATAACAATACTCCAGATAAAATTAGACAATATTCAAGACAAAAATGCATTAAAGAATATAAAAATTGAATATGACGAACTTTTTAAAATTTATGACAATAATTTTTTAGAAGATGTAAGTGCTAAACGTTTTTTAACCGATCTAAAAAATATCAATAAGAAACTTTGGAATATAGAAGATAATATAAGAGATAAGGAAAGACGTAAATCTTTTGATAAAAAATTTATAGAATTAGCTCGAAGCGTCTATATCACGAATGATGAACGTTCACGTATCAAAAGAAATATAAATGAAACTTTTGGTTCTCAACTAATTGAAGAAAAATCATACTCTGATTATTAGGATAAATTACTTTTAAAAATGTTGATTTTGTTCATTAACTTTAAATTTTGAGTTAAATCAATCTTTCAAGTTCAAAACATTATTATTTAAATTTTAAAAAGTTAACTTTATTTGATAACACGCCATTCAATATCTATTTGTTTAACTACATTATTATTACGTTTGATCATATTATCTAATTTACTTTTATCTATCTCACCTGACTCATATTGCTTGATAATATCTGCTTCAATTTGATAGTTAACGTTTTCAACTTTGAAATTTACGTTATGTATTAGAGCTAATGGGGTATTGGCTGCTCCACTTTTTTCCCACTTTTCATTTAATGACTTATCAAACAAGGATAAACCTAAAACAGTAACAGGTCTAACATGAGTAGGGTCTGAGAGAAAATCATCATGACGAGGATGAGGAACAGCTATTTTTATTAATGCCTCATTTTTACAAACTCGATAAAATTCTTTTAAAATTTTTATAAAAATATCAGGATCTTGACCTATATGTTCTAAAACATGAGATAATATTATTTCTTCAACTGAATCATCCTCAAAGGGATAAGGGAATTTTTCTAAATCATGTTTGATATCGACATTATAAATGTCAAACTTATCAACGTTTACATAACCATCATAAATTTTATTTCCACATCCTAAATTTAATTTCATATTCATACCTATTAGAATTTCTGTTCATATTAAAATTAAAACTTTTTGTATACTATTTTAACTATATCTTGAAGTAGAATGATATACATTTTATGCGTATTCATATTACAGTAATTAATCATAATATTAGGTAGAGCTTATGTAACAATGTAATTGTTGCATAAGATAGGAGTTATTGTTCTCTAGAGCGCAGCACTTCCTATTAAAATAATTATATCATATTAGTCAATAATAAAACACCACATACATGGAGTATGAGAGTAATCAATAACTTAAAATTATTTTAATTTATGTCTTCAAAAATAAACTTGTTAAGTAATACACTCTCAGGAGAAGTGGCCATAACTTTACCTTCGCCAGCAAATTTTTTGTTAATAAAAATTCCTTTAAGTTCTACATCATAAGTGCTGCCATTTGATGAATCTGACACAGAGCAATAACCTTTTAGTTCATTTGATTTAGCGTTGATTTTAAAATAATATCTAATAGCATTTCTATTCCAGCCCTGAATGTCTGGAGTTTTTATCTTTAAAATTTTATTATTTTTTATGTGGAATTCAAAAATTCCTGTATCACCTTTTTTACTAGTACTAAGTCCATGACCATAAATCATCTTAAAAACACCAGTGTAAATACCGTCTTCAATTGCAAAGGCAACCTTAAAATTACCAAAGGTTATAAATACCAATGTTATTAAAGTTATTAATAATTTATACATAACTAATAGTAGATTTTTTTTGTTAAAAAAACAATGATTAGTATAAAACATTCTTATATTTCAAACAATCTGAAAATTTTATTCAACTTTACATCGCAAAGTTTTTAAATTAGATGGCTTCAAGTTGGTTTTATCAAAATATTTAAATATTAAACTAAAATTCATTAATATTTAATATATTAAAAACATAAAAATTTAATCAAAACCACTTAGCAATCAATTATTTAATTTTTTTACACAAATTAGCTATATACATTTATAGATATGACAATGTCTCATAATTGAGGATTGAGAAAACTTAATGATTTACAGAAAAGATCTAAAAAAAAATCTGTCAATTTATGAATGCTCTAATAGTTGCAAAAACAGCAATTGCGTAAATTAACATAAATATTAATAATGAGTTTATTGAAAATCCTTTCATAAAAGTTGATTTAGCCATTTGAGAAGCTTGGTAAATCAAATCGGGCCATGTATAAGAAACAAAATCACCTTGTGTAAAGATAACCTTAATTTTGTTATTTTTGTCTACGACTGGTAATCTCCTAAATCTATCATTTGACATTATTCTCAACCAATCCAACACATTATCATTTTCATTAGCAACTCTTGGATTTTTTGTCATAATTTGTTCTAATTTAGTGTTTTTGGATGACAACCCTCTGTCAACAAGTTTTTTAACAATATCTCTTTCAGTAACTACACCAATAACTTTGTCTAGTTTGTCAACAATTATCACTGAACCATAATTCTTTTCAGACATTACTTTCACAGCATCTGAAACTTTATCTTTTGCTAGAAAAGTCACAGGTCTGGGTTTTGTTTTAAATTCTGGTCGATCAATTAATCTTGTGCCTGAACGTTCCATTATTTCTCCTTGTTACAAATTTGATAACTTTTTATAGAGAGATATGTGTTAATTATTTTAATAATTACAATATTAATTCAGTATAAATTTTCTCGTGTGTTTAATATATATATTTAAAGTAGCTCAATCTTATGCACTTAATATCATGTTGACATTATATTAATAAATCTTAATCTGAGTTTTGTTATTAAGAGAATTTTTTAATTAATAAGAATTTTATGGATAAAATGAAACAATATATTGGATTATTAATCTGCATTATTATTATAATAGGTGCTATTTCTCATGTTGGGTTTAATTATTATAATGATATTTTAAGCTTTTTATTTGTTGCTGGTGGAAGCGTTGGTTATGGTTTTCTAAAAAATCAAAAAGATAAGTTTATAACAAATTGTGGTAACGGTGCTATTTATTTTGGCTGGCTTGGAACACTAATTGGTTTAATAGCTCTAACTGCTGGAAAATGGGATAATTGGGGTGATATTGAAAAAACAGGACTCGCTCTATCTGTAGCAATGTTAACTTTATTATATGGTTATATTATCAAATTAATTACCCTAGTTTTTAGAAATTAATTTAACTTATTTTTTTTTGAATAGTCTTCGATAACGATTTGTTGTAGCAATATTAAGTATCGCCAAAAAGAGTAACCAAAATGCTAATACTAAGTATTCTTCTCTATGAACGTCTAGTCTGTAAAACAATGCTAGACCGACAACACACATGTTAAATATGTACACTTTTACAAAATTGATTGGATAGACTTCTTTTGTGAGATCTAATACATACTGAAGACCATAATAAGCAACCGTTAAAAAAAGAGCTATTCTTAGAGTTTGCCATCTATGATAAGCAATTTCACCTTCTTCTATTAAAGTAAATGGAAACTGTATTGAAACTCCAAATAGACCACATATCACAACACTCAAAAGCCATATTACCATTGCTGCGACAAGTAATTTTGCAAATAATCTCATATAATGAATTTATCAGACTTTTTTTTAAAAACCTAACTATAATTTTTATGTCGTAATTATAAAAAAGGAGAACTTTATGAGTTTTTTTATTAAGGTTTAACTGAGTTTGTAGATAATCTATCTCAAGATCGTAAACAAATTAAATATCGATGATGAAAAAAACTTGTGAAATACTTTATGAAATATTTTAAATAGAGAGACTTATGACGAGGTTATCATTGGTTTTGCAATTATTTTAAACAGTTGGTACTACAAAAATAAATATTATGTCAACATTAGCTTTTCTCGAATCACTAATTTTAATAGAAATTGATTTTGATAAAATTGAAAAGAAAGTGTCAGAAATAATAAGGTCTTATAACTCATCAAATTAATAAATTTTAAAATTTAAAACTTTATCAAAATATTGAATTATTTTTTAACTAAGAATTTTATAATATAATCAATAGGTTATAGTGTTCATATAACTTAATATGAATTTAGATGGAATCTTTCTAAATCTCTTTTTACATTATCAATTCTGTTATTAAGCAATCTATGGTTCTTAATTTTTCTATAATGTCTTCTTAATCTTTTTGCGATATTTTCTACTGCTTCATCGAGTGCTAAGGTTGCAATTTTAGAACGTCCTAAAGTTTCAAATTTAATGTTATTATCAATTAGAATGTCTAATTTAACTTTAAAAAAAACATTTCTTTTTTCTAAAACAGTATTTGCACTTATTGGATTAGCAGAATATTTTGAAAAAACAGAAGACAGTTTTTTAAAATTATATTTTTGAAAAAAAGAACCAAGTTCAATATTTTTGCCAGTGGCTTTTATATTGACATTATCTTTCATGTTCAAATCATAACATAATTAAAATGTTAAAAAAATAAAAAATTCAATTTTGTTTTTTATTAATGAGATGACAAGCAATAAATCAAATGATAAATATAATGTTTATTTGTGAGGATTGAAATGGATAATGGTTATATTAATGCTGCATTTTATAGAGGTGGTAAAACATTTTCAGTTGAACAAGTAGAATTAAAAAAACCAGAGCCAAATGAAGTTGCAGTTAAAATTGCGTATGTAGGAATATGTGGAACTGATATGCATGTATTTGCAGGCCATATGGACAAAAGAGTTGGGTTTGAAAGAATTATAGGCCACGAAATGTCAGGATATGTTTATCAAATTGGATCTAACGTAAAAGGTTTTAAAATTGGTCAACCAGTTGTTGTGCGTCCCCTTGATCATTGTGAAGAATGTCCAGCTTGTAAGTCAGGTCTCGAGCATATATGTCATAATCTTAAATTTTTAGGTTTAGACACAGATGGAGCTCTTCAAGAAATATGGAATGTTCCTTCTCATACTTTGCATCATCTTCCTGTAAAACTTAGAATGGATTACGCTGCTTTAATTGAACCAGTTGCTGTAGCTTGTCATGATGTAAGACTTTCACGTTTAAAAAAAGATGAAGATGTCTTGGTAATTGGTGGAGGGCCAATTGGAGTTTTGGTTGCTATGGTTGCTCGAGATTCTGGTGGTAGAGTAATAATTTCTGAAGTAAATCCTTTTCGTTTGAAAATTGCACAGAAGTTAGGTTTTGAAACAATAAATCCAAAAGAAATTGATTTAATTGAAGCGATTAATAAGGAAACAAATCATAAAGGTGCAGATGTGGTTTTTGAAGTATCAGGTTCACAAAGAGGCGTTGATGTGATGACAGAGTGTGCTGCAACAAGAGGTAGAATTGTCATGGTAGCAATTCACGCAGAAAAACCAGTTGTTGATATGTTTCGTTTTTTCTGGAGAGAATTAGAGTTGATTGGAGTTCGTGTTTATGAAAAAGAAGATTATGAAAAAGCAATTAAAATATTAGAATCTGGTGGGATTGATGCAAATACAATAATTACTGATGTCAGCAGTTTAAAGGAAGTTCAAAACGCTTTTAATAGTTTATCTAACAGCCCAACTGCACTAAAAAGTTTAATTAAAGTAGGAGATTAATTAATGTCAATTTTAAAGTCTTTTGATTTAACTGGAAAGTTAGCGCTAGTTACTGGTGCAAGTCGTGGTATAGGTAGAGGAATAGCAGAAGCATTAGCTGGTGCCGGAGCTGATATTTTGGGAGTAAGTGCTTCACTATCTTCATCAGGTAGCGAAGTTGAAACTTCAGTAAAAAAAATTGGTAGAGATTTTAAAGGTTATAAAGTTGATTTTTCTAAAAGAGATGAACTTTTAAATTTTGTAGAAAATTTGAATAATCAAAAAATTGTACCAGATATATTAATTAACAATGCTGGAACTATAAGACGTAATGCAGCTGAAAATCACCCCACTGAATGGTGGGATGAAGTAATAGAGGTTAATTTGTCTTCTCAATTTCTTTTAAGTAAAGAGATTGGAAGAGAAATGATTAATAGAGGATCAGGAAAAATTATCTTTATAGCCTCTCTTTTAACTTTTCAAGGAGGAATTACTGTTCCTGGATATGCTGCTTCTAAAGGTGGCATAGGGCAGTTAACAAAAGCACTTGCAAACGAATGGGCCTCAAAAGGAATAAATGTAAATGCAATTGCACCTGGATATATTGCAACTGATAATACAGAAGCTTTAAGGAATGATGAGGTAAGATATAAAGCTATCTTAGAGAGAATTCCTCAAGGTAGATGGGGAACACCAGAGGATTTTGCAGGCCCTTCGATTTTTTTAGCTTCAGACGCTTCTAATTATGTTAACGGGGAAATAGTTACAGTTGATGGTGGATGGATGGGTAGATAAAATTATTTAATAAAAAGATGTATGAAATTCTAATTTTGTTCTTGTAATTAAATAAAATCTTTAAGGATAAATAATCCCCAAAAAAATAATCCTATCCAAATAAGAGCTTTTTTTTGTTTATTAGACATTTAAATATTTTATATTATTTCATTAAATTTTGAAATAAATTAATATGATTCCAAATTATTAACGAGTCCGAAATTAATTATGGCGAAATCTAAAATAATGATTGATAATTCTAAAGTTAGAGTTACAGAATGGGTGTTCGATCTTGGTGACGAAACAGGTCAACATATTCACGAATACGATTATGTTGTTGTCCCCATGAAAGATGGAATTTTAAAAATTATTAATGAAGATAGTTCAATAACATTTTCAGAATTAAAAAAAGGTATTAGTTATTTTAGAGAAAAAGGTGTAAATCACAACGTCATTAATGCAAATGAATTTCAATATAGTTTTATAGAAATTGAAATAAAATAATTTAAATATATGTTGAAATCTTTATTAACTAGCATAAATAATCCATATACATTTATATCTTCATTTAGTAAATCAAATCTATGAAAAGTATATTACAAACACAAGGATTACATCACATTACATTAAATGGTGCTGATAAAAAAACTTCTATAAGTTTTTGGCAAGACATTCTTGGCATGCGATTTATTTTTGAACAACCAAATTTAGATGATCTTGATATTAATCATTTATATTTTGATTGCGGAGATGGAACAACAGTAACAGTTTTCACAGATGAAAAAAGAAAACCAAAAAAATCTAAACTACAAAATGATATTGGTTCTTTGCATCATGTGGCTTTCTGGGTAAGTCAAAGTACAATAAGAATCGCTGAAAAAAATCTTTCTGAAAATGGGTTTGCAAACACTGGAATAAAAGACAGAGGTTTTATGGATTCAATATATTTTAAAGATCCGTTAGGACTTTTAATAGAGTTGGCAAGTTATAAATTTGACCCTCCATTTGGATATTCCCATGCAAATGTACTTGAAATGGCTCATAAACTTAGAATCAAAAGAGGTGCCTTAAATATTGAAGATGTTGATGTATCTTTAGCTTTAAGAAAATTAAGCCAATCATAATTTTTGAAACTTGAATTAAGTAATAAATTAATTTATTTTCAATTATGATTTGGGGGCCAGGAAAATTACTATTCATACATATAGCTGAACAAGCTTCTTCAAACATGAAAGAACTCAAAGAGGCTACGTTGGTTGAAGGCAAAGGCATTATAGGAGATAGATATTATAATAATACAGGAAAGTATTCAAGTATCCCTGATATAAGAGAGATAACTATAATTGAGAATGAAGTTTTAAATGCTCTCAAAGAAAATCAACCACCATTGCAAAAAGACAAAATTATTTTAAAACCAAATGAGCATAGAAGAAATTTAACTTGTCAGGGTGTACCACTTAATTATTTAGTAGGAAAAAGAATTAAAATTGGGGAAGTTATATTAGAAGGAGGAAGGTTAAATTTTCCTTGTAAATATTTAGCTGACTTACTTAACAAACCTCTTTTATTACCTCTTTATAACCGTTCAGGTTTAAACTGCAAAATAATAAAAGGAGGTAGGATTAAAGTTAATGACGAAGTCAAACCAGTATAATTAAATTTAAAACATTTATGTTATTAAATAATTTTAGATATTTTATAATTTTTTGTATTTTTCTATTAATATTAATTTTTTTCTTTAGTGATTTAAAAAACTTTTTTACATTAAATTATGTTAAGGAAAATTTAATATACTTTCGTTTATATTACGAGGAAAATATATATTTATTTATTTTAGTATTTTCTTTAATATACATCATATCTTCAGCATTATCCTTTCCATTTGCTACATTGTTATCATTGCTTTCAGGATATATATTTGGATTCAGTTTAGGTGCATTAATAGTATCTTTATGTAGTACAGTTGGTGCATCAATTGCTTTTTTGACATCTAAATATTTATTTTATGATTATATACAAAATAGATATAAAAAACAATTAGTTACAATTAATAATGAATTCATTAATGAAGGAATTTTTTATATTTTTGCATTAAGGTTGGTTCCTGTTTTCCCTTTTTTTGTTGTAAATATTGTTACATCATTATTGCCAATTAAATTAATTACTTTTTTTTGGGTAAGTATATTAGGAATGTTCCCTGCAACATTGGTTTATGTAAATGCGGGTAAAGAGTTATCTAAAATAAACTCTTTTTCAGATATTCTTTCTTTTCAAGTTTTAATATCCTTTTCACTAATTGGAATTTTACCACTTGCTTTAAAATTTTTATTAAAAAAAATTAGAAGAAAAAAATAATATTAAAGTGTCAAATTAATGTTGATTTATTATTTTTTAAATCAATCATATTTGGATTGTTTGAAGTTTTTAGACAAGGTTATGTTATGCATAATTTATCTGTAAAAATTTTGATTATTATTATGGCTTATTTTTTAAGCATTAGCATGACTTTTTCTGATGATAAAACTATGCAGAAAATTTCAAATTTTTTAATTGATAAGACAGAAGTTACTATTGGTGAATTTAAGGTTTATGCCAAAGAAACAAACTTTATTTCTATGGCTGAAAAAAAAGGAGGTGGACTTGTGTATGAAAATGGATGGGTTCAAAAAAAAGGATGGAACTGGAAAAGGCCATATGGTTTAACATCTTTGGATAATGAGCCAGTTGTTCATATTAATTTTAATGAAGCAGAAAATTATTGTAAATGGAATAAAAAAAGGATTCCTACACTTATAGAATGGGAATTAGCTGCGTATACTGAGTTTAGACCTAATAATGGGGACGGTTATAAATTTAAAAAATCTTATCCTTACCCAACTGGTGAAAACACATTAGGTCTCAATTGTTTGAATGATTGTAACTTTAATTATCCTTCAAAATATTCTAAATTTTTATTACGTGGTTATGGCCATGTATCAACTACTTCAACAAAAAAAGGGATTAATGGATTGTATGATATGGGCGGAAATGTTTGGGAATGGGTTGATATTAATGATGATTTCTACAAAGGTACCAAGGGAGGATCTTGGTGGTATGGGAAAAATCAAATGATTCAAGGTTATAATGCAACTAAACCAAAAAATATGTCAGCTGTATATATTGGTTTTAGATGTGTAAAAGATTTTAAAAATTAGAATTGGATATATTTAATTTTACATATATCATTTTACTGAGGCGAAGCATGAGTTTAGATTTTTTAACTAGTAAATTTATCATTAATGAGCATGACTTTAAAACTCCAATTATAGTAACAGGTGCTGGTGGATGTATTGGAAGTTGGGTTTTATCAATTTTAACCAAATCTAAAATCCCATGTGTAGGTTTTGATCTCTCTGAATCAAAGAGAAGATTAAATTTGATACTGGGAGATGATGCAGAAAATGTTTCTTGGGAAAAAAATGATGTTACTAATTATCCTGAGCTTCTTAATTTAGTAAAAAAATATAATCCTTCTGCAATAATTCACTTAGCAGGTTTGCAAGTGCCTTTTTGTGCAGCAGATCCTGCTTTAGGTGCAAGAGTAAATGTTGAGGGTACAATTAACGTATTTGAGGCTTGCAGAGAGATTGGGTTGAAAAGAATAGTTTATGCTTCATCGGTAGCCTCTTTAGGCATGCCTCCTGGCGGGAAATGGAAAGAAACGTTTTATGGTGTTTATAAACAAGCTAACGAACACACAGCTTATGTTTATAATGCAGATTTAAAAATACCTTCAGTTGGCATAAGACCAAATATTGTTTATGGATTAACAAGAGATCAAGGTGTTAGTTCAAAAAATACAATAGCGATACAATCAGCTGCATTAGATAAAGAATATGACATTCCTTATAAGGGTAAATATAGCTGGTTGTATGCAGGTGAAGCGGCTTCAGCATTTATTTATTCTGTAATGAAGGAATTTACTAAAGCTTATGTTTTTAATTTAAATGGCCAATGT
>CACNQW010000016.1 GCA_902622745.1 uncultured SAR116 cluster alpha proteobacterium | reverse complement strand
TTCTAAGGAATATTCGAATGTACACAGAGGATTACATTTTTTATCAGAAAAAGCCACAGAGAGTTATGAAGAAGCCAGACGAAAAGTTGCAAAATTTATAAACGCAGATGAAAAAGAGATTATCTTTACGTCAGGTGCAACTGCATCAATAAACCTAGTTGCTTATAGTTGGGGGATGGAAAATCTAAGTCCTAATGATGAAATAATTTTAACAATTGCAGAGCATCATGCTAATTTTGTACCTTGGCAATATATTGCTGGAATAAAAAAAGCTAAAATAAAGGTTGCTTATTTTGATCCTGACAAAGATTTTGATATAAATATCATTAAATCACTTATATCAGATAAAACTAAAGTCATAACTTTTCCTCACGTTTCAAATGTTTTAGGGACAATATTTCCAATTAAAGAAATTTGTGATTTAGCCAAATCTGTTAATGCTATTTCTTTAGTAGATGGATGCCAGGGAATAAATCACTTCCCTGTTGATGTTAAAAATATTGGCTGTGATTTTTATTGTTTTTCTGGACATAAATTATATGGGCCAACTGGAATTGGTATTCTATATGGAAATTATAAATTACTAGAAAACATGCCTCCTTTTTTATGTGGAGGTGATATGATTGACGTAGTGAGCATTGACAAAACTACTTTTGCAGACCCACCTCTAAAATTTGAAGCTGGAACCCCTCCTATTGTTCAAGCAATTGCATTAGGAAAAGCTATTGATTGGATTAATAAATATGGAATTGAAAATATTGGTAATCATGAACAAAAATTGATTTCTTATGCATATGATAAACTCCAAAAAATAGATGGTGTAAATATTTTCGGAAAAAATAAGAATAAAGCAGGGGTTATATCCTTTACAATGGACTGTGCACATTCTCATGACATTGCTACAATAATTGATAGAGAAGGTGTGGCCGTTAGAGCTGGTCATCATTGTGCACAACCACTTTTAGATCATTTTAATTTAAGTTCTACAACTAGAGCATCAGTTGGAGCTTATTCTACATATGAAGATTTTGATAGATTAGTATTATCTTTGCAAAAAGTTAAGAAGATTTTTAAATGATGAATGAAGATACAAAAACGCTTTATGATTTTATACCAAACTACCCAAAAGGTTCAACAAAACCATTCATAGTAAAGCTAGGGAGTAAAAATAATTTTGATAAAATTTCAATATGTGAAAAAGATATAATTTCTAATTTAACAAATGTTTATGATCCAGAGATACCTATCAATATTTATGATTTAGGTCTTATATATGACATAAATATATCAAAAGGTAATAATGTGTTTATAAAAATGTCTTTAACATCACCTGGGTGCCCTGTTGCAGGTGAATTACCAAAACAGGTTGCAGATGAGTTGACTAAAATTAAAAATATAGGTCTAATTAAAGTAGAGCTTGTGTGGGATCCACCATGGACAAAAGAAAGAATGAGCGAGGACGCTAAATTAGCGTTAGATATATAAATGGAAAATAACAAACAAATTCTGACTATTACCGACGCTGCATTAAATAGGGTCAAATTCCTCATGAAAAAAACAGGTAATGATATCGTTGGATTAAGAGTTGGTATTAAAACAGCTGGTTGTTCAGGTTTGAAATATAATATTGAGTACGCTAAAGAAGTAAAACCATTTGAGGAAAAAGTAATTGTTGATGACGTACTTATTTTAATAGATCCTGCTGCAACAATGTTTTTAATTGGATCAAAAATGGATTATAAAGAAAGTAAATTTAGTTCAGGCTTCGAATTCGAAAATCCAAATGAAATTTCAAGATGCGGATGTGGTGAAAGTTTCACAGTATCAAACTCTTAATTTTCAATGAAAAAAAATGTTAATGAAACAATAAATCCAATTACATTGGATTTCTTTTCTATACTAAAACAGCTTTATGACTTTGTTATTCCAAAAGGTAACATTGAAATTCCAGTTCGAATCTTTATAGCTATTTTTTTTCTTTTTTTGGGAACATTAACTAATATATTAATTCCATTTTTATATGGATATTCTGTTGATTTAGTTAATAAAAAAGAATTTTCAAACTTTTACTTAATAATTGTATTAATTGGTTGTTATGGTTTTGCTCGCTTTGCCAAAGTGTTTTTTGATGAAGCTAAACAATTTGTTTTCATAAAAGTTGCTCAAAAATCTGTAAGAGCTGCAGCATTATTTGCCTTTCAACATCTACATAACTTATCTTTAAATTTTCATCTTAATAGAAAAACAGGAGGATTATCTAGAGCTCTCGATAGAGGCGCTAAAGGAATAGAGCTTTTATTAAGATTCAGTATTTTTGAGGTTATTCCTGTAGTTTTAGAGGTGATAATGGTAGGCGTAGTACTTTGGACAACGTTTGGTTTTTTTTATTGTGCTGCTACATTGTTAACTGTTTTTCTTTACGGTGTTTTTACTTTTAAACTGACTGAATGGAGAATCTTAATCAGAAAAAAAATGAATGAATCTGATGAAAATGCAGGAACCAAAATGGTTGATAGTTTACTTAATTATGAAACAGTGAAATATTTTAATTCTGAAATTCAAGAAATAAATTCTTATAACAATGCTCTCGAAGATTATGAAGACAAAGCTGTAAAAACAAGATTGTCACTTACAGCGGTAAATCTAGGACAAGGTTTAATTATTTCTTTAGGTTTATTTTCTATTATGTCTATGGCTGCATATGATATTTACCATGAAAAAATGAGCCTTGGTGATTTTGTTGTCGTAAACACATTCTTGCTTCAATTATATGTACCATTAGAATTTTTAGGATATGTTTATAGGGAGATAAGACAATCAGTTTTTGATATGAAAAAAATGTTCGAATTAATGAATGAAAAGTTAGATATATTTGATCAAGATAATGCCAAAAATTTTAAATTTCATAATGGTGAAATAAACATTTCAAACTTAGGCTTCAATTATAATTCTAAAAATATCATTAAAAATTTAAATCTTGAAATAGAAGGAGGTAAAAGTACAGCAATTGTCGGACCAACAGGTTGTGGAAAATCTACTTTAACTAAGTTACTTTTTAGATTTTATGATCCTCATAAAGGTGAAATTTCAATAGATAATCAAAAAATAAAAGATTGTAAAATGGACTCTATAAGATCAATTATTGGTGTTGTTCCACAAGATACCATAATGTTTAATAATACAATAGGTTATAATCTTTCTTATGGAAACCCAAACGCCTCTATAAAAGAAATCAGAAAAGTAGTTAAACTTTGTAATTTAGATGACTTTATTGAATCTTTAGACTTGAAGTATGAAACTATTGTTGGTGAAAGAGGTTTAAAATTATCAGGTGGAGAAAAGCAAAGGATAGCGATCGCTAGAATGATGTTGAAAAAACCAAAGATTTTAATTTTAGATGAAGCAACTTCAGCTCTTGACTCTAAAACAGAAAAATTAGTACTGGACTCAATAGATGAATATTTCAAAAATAGTACGAAAATTATAATTGCTCATAGATTAACGACCATTCGTAACTCTGATAAGATTGTAGTTATGTCTAAAGGAAAAATAATTGAACAAGGAAAACACGGTAATTTGATAAAAAATAAAGGACTATATTATGAAATGTGGAATAAGCAAAAAGATATAAAAAAACAAGTTATTTAATCTATTAAAAATTGTTCTTTTAAATGTCTGTTTTCCATATTATCTTCAGGATCGTGTAAAAGTTTTATTTCAATATCTTTTCTCAATTTAATTATTACTCTTTTAATGTTTTTAACTTCTTCTGAATCTGCACTGGCATTAACTGGTCTATATTCTGGATTTTTTATTGTGAATGTAACTATTGAATTATTATTTAGTAAAGCTCCTTGCCAATTTCTTGGCCTGAATGGACTTATTGGTGTTAATGCAAGTATATCGGATTTAAGTGGTATAATTGGCCCTTTTGCAGAGTAATTATAAGCCGTTGAACCTACTGGAGTAGAAACTAAAATTCCATCACAATATAAATCTCTTAGTCTTTCCACTCCATCAACTGAAATAGAAATAATTGAGCTTTGATTTGTATTTCTGAATAATGAAATTTCATTTATTCCAAGAAATGTTTGTTTTTTTCCTTTATGATCAAAACACTCCATCTCGAGAGGATGGACAGTTAATTGACTTGCTTTATTTATTCTCTTAATCAAATTTGTTTTATTAATTTTATTCATCAAGAAACCAATATGACCTTTATTTAAACCAAAAACAGAAGAGTTGTTTTTTATTGCAAGTCTTAGAGCTTTTAACATTTCTCCGTCACCACCTATAGCCACAATTACATCTGCTTCTCTTAAATTAGCTTGATTGTAAAGTTCACAATATTTTGATTTAAGAGAGAGAGCTTCTTTACTATTCGATGATGTGAAGTGTATTTTAATTGTCATATTAATAAATTAATTATATACATAGTTAACATAAAAAAGGCCAATAAGTGCAAATAAAAGAAACATTTTTAAATTTAACAAAAACTTATAAAAATGCAATTGATAGACTCGATAAACTTTTTGATCCAGAATTTGAAAAAACTGTAAAGTTAATTAATTCTTCAGATGGTCATATTGTTGTTTGCGGAATGGGAAAATCTGGGTTAGTTGGAAGAAAAATTTCTGCTACTTTAGCATCAACTGGAACACCAAGTTATTTCTTGCATCCTGGTGAGGCTATCCATGGCGATTTAGGTATAGTTCAATCAAAAAGCATTGTTATTTTAATATCGTATTCAGGTGAAACTGATGAGATTTTAGCACTTTTACCTGCATTAAAAAGATTGAAAGTTAAAATAATTGCAATGACAGGTGAATTAAATTCTAATCTAGCAAAAAATTCAGATATAGTTTTAAACATATCTGTAGATAAAGAAGCGTGTCCATTAAATCTGGCTCCAACAACATCAACTTTAACAACTTTAATAATTGGTGATGCATTAGCTGTTTCTTTAATGAATTTAAAAAACTTCAAACAAGAGGATTTTGCATTAACTCATCCTGGTGGATCACTGGGTAGAAGATTGTTATTGAGCGTTAAGGACGAAATGATTACTCAAAATTTACCTTTTGTGAATAAAAATGGGACTATGAAGGAAGTTGTTCTAAAAATGACAGAAAGTAGATTAGGATTGGCATTAATCGGAAATGAAGAAAAACTTGAAGGCATTATCACAGATGGTGACCTTAGAAGATCATTATTAATGTCTGATGATTTTACTAAAATAGAAATAAAAGATATTTTAAATAAATCACCTATGACGGCATATGAGAATGATAACTTACAAGTAGCTCACGAGAGAATGAAAGAGGCCAGATTACAATCATTAGTTGTCAGAAATAATGATGAAAAGATAGTTGGTATAATTCAAATATTTAAATAAACTATGAATATAGATCAATTTGATTTTAATCTTCCGGAAGATTTAATTGCTCAACATCCTGTAAATCCAAGACATAATTCAAAATTATTATCTTGTATTAATTCAGAATTAGGTGATTTTCATTTTTATGATTTACCAAATCTTCTGAGCCCTGGCGATGTAATAGTAGTAAATGACACAAAAGTTTTAAAAGCTAAATTAATTGGTTTAGTTAATGAAAAAAAACTTAGTTTTAATCTTCATATGAAAAATAGTGAAGATCAATGGTATGCCTTTTGTAAACCAGCAAAGAAGTGTAAGAAAAATGAAGAGGTATATTTCTCTAAATCTTTTAAAGCAATAATTTTAGAAAAAAAAGATTATGGAGAAGTTCTATTAAAGTTTAATTTTTCTGGTAACGAGTTGCTAAACAAAATTTCTAAATACGGAATCACGCCATTACCACCATATATAAAAAATGAAAATTTAGAAAATGAAATATATTATCAAACATTTTTTGCAAAAAAGATAGGTGCTGTTGCTGCCCCTACAGCTGGGCTGCATTTTACTAAAGAAATAATTGATACTTTAATTAAGAAAAACGTTTTGATTACTTCTATAACTTTGCACGTTGGTGCAGGTACTTTTCTTCCAGTTAAAACTCAAAATATAAATGATCATAAAATGCATTTTGAGTCTTATGAAATTTCAAAAAAAACAGTAAATATTTTAAAAAATGCAAAATTAAATGAAAAAAAAATAATTGCTGTTGGGACAACTGTAATGAGAACATTGGAAGCAACTTTTTTAAAGTTCAATGATATAAAAAGTTGTTCTGATAAGACGGATATATATATTAAACCAGGATTTAAATTTAATGTTGTAGACTACTTACTAACAAATTTTCATTTACCAAAATCTACTTTATTAATTTTAATCTCAGCCTTTTCCGGAAAAGAGGAGGTAAAAAAAATTTATGATCATGCAATCAATAAATTGTATAGATTTTATTCTTATGGAGATTGTTGCTTGCTTAAGAGAAAAGATTATGTCAATAAAATTTGATTTTACATTAGTTGCTGAAGATAGTAAAGCAAGAGCCGGATTACTAAGGACAGCACATGGTGATATCGAAACACCTATTTTTATGCCAGTAGGCACTTTAGGTACAGTAAAAGCTATGCATTTAAAGGATGTTTTAGAATTAGGTTCGCAAATCATTTTGGGTAATACTTATCATCTTTATTTAAGACCTGGTCAAGAAGTTTTAAAAAAGTTTGGTGGTCTAAGGTCATTTATAAATTGGGAAAAACCAATATTGACTGATTCAGGAGGGTTTCAAATTATGAGTCTCTCTAAATTAACAAAAGTAACTGATAAAGGAGTTTATTTTCAATCTCATTTAGATGGGAAGAAAATATTTTTAACCCCTGAAAGTAGCACTCAATTTCAACATATTTTAGGTTCAACAATTACAATGCAATTAGATGAATGTATTAAATATCCTGCATTAAGAACAGATGCTGAAAATTCGACTAATTTATCTATTGAATGGGCAAAAAGATCAAGAGAAGCCTTTATAAATAGACCTGGTTACGGACAATTTGGAATTGTTCAAGGATCAGATTTTGAGGACTTAAGAGAAATTTCATGTAATGAATTAACAAAAATTGATTTTGAAGGTTATGCAATTGGAGGTCTCGCAGTTGGAGAACCTCAAGATGTAATGTTTGATACAATTATTAAAACAGAAAAAAAATTACCAAAACATAAACCTAGATATTTAATGGGAGTAGGTAAGCCAGATGATATTATAGGTGCTATAAAAAGAGGTGTTGATATGTTTGATTGTGTTCTTCCAACACGATCAGGTAGAAATGGACAAGCTTTTACTTCTTTAGGTCCAATTAATATAAAAAATTCAAAATATAAATTTAATAAAAACCCATTAGATCAAGATTGTTTTTGTTATACATGTAAAAATTTTTCAAATGCATATATCCATCATTTAATTAAATCAAAAGAAATTTTAGGTGCATCATTATTAACTTGGCATAATTTGTCATTTTATATGAACCTTGTTAAAAGAGCTAGGGAGAGCATTATAAGTAATAGTTTCAAAGAATTTGAAAAAAATTTTTTAAAAAAATACAATTTCAAAAGTAATGTTTAATAAAAAACAAAATGATGAAGAAATTAAGACAAAAATTAATTTATTGTCAAAAACTTTTGGCTTTGATGTTTGCAAAATAACTAAACCTGAAATTCCAAATCAAATCCAAAAACAATTTCAAAAATTTTTAAAAAATAAACTTTATGGTGAAATGGATTGGTTAAAAAAAACAGAATATAGAAGAAAGTCACCAATTAATTTATGGCCTGAAGCAAAATCAGCAATTGTATTAGGTTTAAACTACGGGCCTAGAGATAATCCACTTTTAAAAAATAAAAAGAATGACTCAGGGAATATTTCTGTTTACGCAAATGGGGAGGATTATCATAAAGTATTTAAAGGAAAATTAAAAAGGTTTGCTAGTAAATTATTTCCAATTTTGAATAAAGATAAGCTTTTAGATTTAAAGGTATTTGTTGACACAGCGCCATTACTAGAAAAACCGCTAGCTCAATTAGCAGGTTTAGGTTGGCAGGGAAAACACACAAACTTAGTATCAAAAGAATTTGGTTCGTGGTTATTTTTAGGAGTTATACTTTTAAATAAAGACATACCAATTGATTTGCCTGAAAATGATCATTGTGGTTCATGTAAAGCTTGCTTAGATATTTGTCCTACTGAAGCCTTCATAGCTCCTTATGAAATTGATCCTAGAAAATGTATTTCTTATCTTACTATTGAATATTCTGGAAAAATTTCAGATATATTTATGGAAAAAATGGGTAATAGAATTTATGGGTGTGATGATTGTTTAGCAATATGTCCTTGGAATAAGTTTGCTAAATTATCATCTGAAATTAAGTTTTATGAAATTGATAAAGAGTTTAGTTTAGATATACTTTTAACTTTAGATGAATTTAGTTTTAAAAAAAAGTTTGCGAAATCACCAATTAAAAGAATTGGCAGGGAACGGTTTATTAGAAATTGTTGTATAGCAGCAGGCAATAGTAAAAATAAGATTTATAAAAAACAACTCAAATATTTGTTGGATAATGAAAAATCAGAAATAATTTTATATGCAGCTAATTGGGCAAATGAGAGGTTAGTTTAGTTTAAGACAAAGCATCATTTCCTGTTTCACCAGTTCTTATTCTGGTTGCGCTTTTAATATCAAATACAAAGATTTTACCATCACCTATTTGACCAGTATTTGCACTTTTGTTAAGGGTTTCCAAAACTTTTTCTTCTAATTCGTCTGGGACAGCTAATTCTATCTTAAGTTTTGGTACAAAAGAAACGCTATACTCAGTTCCTCTATAAATTTCAGTTTGGCCTCTTTGTCTGCCAAAACCTCTTACTTCTGAAGCGGTTAATCCTTCAACTCCAATTTGAGTCAAGGCTTTTCTAACATCATCAAGTTTAAAAGGTTTAATAATGGCAATAAAATATTTCATAAATTGATTGTATTTTAAAAATATATAATAACAATAGTTTTTTAGATGTTTTGGAGATTGAAATGACAAATGAAATAAAACAAACAATAGCACCAAAGGGATATTTAAGAGTTGGAATTAACATGAGTAATTTTTTACTTGTTGTGGGTAAAAATGAAGATGGTGATCCAATTGGCATATCCCCTGATATTGCAAAATTAATTGCAAAAAAAATTGATGTTAAATGTAAATTTATTTTATTTGAAAGACCAGGAAAGTTAGCTGACGTTGTAAATGATGATATTTGGGATATAGGTAATATCGCTTTTGAACCCGAAAGAGGTAATACAATAGATTTTTCTAATCCATATGTTTTAATAGATGCAAATTTTTTAGTTAAAAATAAATCTGGTCTTCTTACAAATCAGGATATTGACAAAGAAGAAAATACTATTGTTGTTGCAGATAGGAGCGCTTATGATTTATGGCTCAAATCAAATTTTAAATTTTCTAAAATCGTTAGAGTGAAATCGATTGATGATTCTCATGCTTATTATAGGACTGGTAAAGCAAATGTGTTAGCTGGTTTAAGACCAAAGTTAATTGATGAAATGCAATTTAAAAATAATGATAGGATTATTGATGAACCATTTACATATATAAAGCAATCAATTGGGTTTAAAAAGAATTATCCTGAAGTTATTGAATTTATTAATACAATAATATTTGAAGCTATCGAGGATGGATATATTAAAAATTCTTTACAAAAGCATGATGTAGATAAAAAATTAAGTATACCAAAATCAAATTAATTTTGATGACCATAAAACCTTTTTTTTATCTTTTTATAACAATTTTAGTCTGGGGATCATCTTTCCCAGCAATGTCGTACCTTTTAAAAGATTTAAACCCCATGGAGCTAGCTTTAGGTAGATTTTTATTACCCGGTATTTTGGGACTATTATACTTTTTAAAGACTAAGTTAAATATTTCAATGAGAGATTATCTTCGTTTTTTTTTATCAGGTTTTTTTGGAATATTTTTATATAATTTTTTTTTAAATACTGGACAAACTTCAGTTAGCGCAGGTGCAAGTAGTTTTATAGTAAATTGTAATCCACTTTTTGCATTTTTAATTGGTTTCTATTTATTAAAACAAAAGATAAAAGCTTACTACTGGGTTGGTATAATTATATGTATTTTAGGTGTGTTTATAATTTCATTAGAAAGACAATTAGACACTATTTTAAATGAGGGTGCATTTTTAATATTTTTTGCTGCTTTTTTGACTGCAAGTTATTTTCATATTGTAAAACCATTAATAGATAAATATGGTGTTGCTATTTCATTATCTTTAACTCTAGTTTTTGGAACAATTCCAATGTTATTCTGGTTCAATTCAACTTTAAACTCAGTCAGTCTTTTAGATGAAAAAAGTATATTTGCTCTTGTTTGGCTAACTTTATTCCCAACACTTTTAGGTTACTATACTTGGACATATTCAGTGGGTTATTTTGGTGCAAACAAAGCATCGTTTTTTTTATTTTTAATTCCTGTTTTTTCAATAATAATTGACTATTTATTTCTTGAAAATCTTCCAAGTTTGACAACTTTACTGGGGGGATCTTTAATTTTATCTAGCGTGTCCGTAATACTTTATTTAAATTTTAAATAAAATTTATATGTTATGGAGCGGGTAGCGAGAATCGAACTCGCGTCATCAGCTTGGAAGGCTGAGGTCTTACCACTACACAATACCCGCATGTATTGCTAATATACAATTTTTTTAAAAAATGTAAATATTGGTTTAATTAAATTAAAATTAATTCCATCCTTTAATATTGTTTTGAATTAATTTAGATAATAATGAAATGCCTTCTTCCCCATCATTTAAGCAATTTATATAATTTAATTTTTTTCCACCATGCTCTTGAAAAGTTTCCAGAGCTTCATTTTTGATTTCATCAAGTGTCTCTAAACAGTCTGTAACGAAACCAGGAGAAATTATACTGATTTTTTTTGTTCCATTTTTGGCAAGCTGTATTAAGGTCTCATCAGTATAAGGTTTTAACCACTCTTCAGGTCCAAATCTTGATTGAAACGAAACGGTAAATTTATTATCTGGCCATTTAAGTTTTTCTTTTATTAATCTTCCAGTTTTTTGGCAATGACAATGATAAGGATCACCTAATAATAAATATCTACGAGGAACACCATGAAAAGAAACAATAAGATGCTCAGGTTTTCCAGTTTTTTTAAATGATTCCTGAATTGAGTTTGCAATACTAGTAATATATTTATCATCATCAAACCAAGGGGCTATAGTCCTAATAGATGGTTGCCATCTTTTTTTTAATAACCATTTAAATACTTCATCTTGTACTGATGCTGTAGTACTTGCAGAGTACTGAGGATAAAGCGGCAAAATTAATAATTTAGAACAACCTTTTTGAAATAAAAGTTCAAGTTTTTCATTTATTGATGGTTTGCCATATCTCATTGAATAATCAAATATTAATGAAACATTTGATTTAAACTTATCTTGTATTTTTTTTGACTGGCTTTCTGTTATGTATCTAAGTGGTGATCCTTTTTTTTCATCCCAAATTCGTTTATAAGCTTTACCAGATTTTTGAGGTCTGAAGGCTAAGATAGGTCCATTTAAGATTAACCACCAAAGTGGTTTAAATACATCTATTACACGTCTATCGCTAAGAAATTGTTTAAGGTATTTTCTCATTGACCAATAATCAGTGTTTTCAGGTGTACCTAAGTTTATTAAAAGGATACCAATTTTATCAAATTTTGTTTTTATATGATCTGAGGGTTTCTGTATCATTTCATTTAAGCTGCGTTAATTCTAGTTTTATTAAAATTAAATTTTCTAAATGTTTTTTCTAAACTATCAACTAAATCTAACATCATTTTTTTATTATGAAATGGTCCTGGTGTAACTCTTAACCTCTCTTCTCCTTTTTTAACAGTTGGGTAGTTAATTGGTTGTATATAATGACCATAGTTATCAAGTAAGTGTTTACTTATGTCATTACATAATTCAGCATCTCTAATCATCACTGGGATAATATGGGTTATATTTTTTAGTATTTCTATATCATGTTTTAAAAGTTCATTTTTTAAAAATTTAACGTTTTCTTGCTGTTTAATTCTTAATTCACTGTTAGATTTAAGATATTCAATAGATGCTCTTGCACTTTCAGCCACTAATGGAGGTAACGAAGTGGTGAAGATAAAGCCACTCGCTGTAGATCTGATAGCATCACAGACAAGATCATCAGATGCTATATAGCCTCCTATTGTTCCAAAAGCTTTGGCAAGTGTTCCTTGAATAATATCAATGTCATTTTGCAAATTAAATTTTTCTGAAATTCCTGCCCCTGTTTTTCCGTACATGCCAACTGCATGAACTTCATCAACATAAGTGAACGCATTATATTCTTTGGATAAATTAACTATTCCAGCTAGGTCTCCAATACTTCCATCCATTGAATAAATAGATTCAAATATAATAATTTTAGGACGATTAATATCTACTAAAGATAATTTATTTTCTAAGTCAATCATGTCATTATGTTTAAAAATATATTTTTGACATTTATTTTTTTTTATTCCAGAAATGATTGATGCATGGTTTTTTTCATCAGAAAATATAATCGAATCCTTAAATATAGATGTCAATGCACTAATTGTACTTTCATTTGCTACATATCCAGATGTAAAAACCAACGCTTTTTGTTTACAATGTAAATTAGCTAAATCATTTTCTAATTTAACTAGAGGCGAATGGGTTCCAGATATATTTCTCGTTCCTCCTGAACCAATTCCATAATTATCTAGACAATCTTTTGCTCTTTTTATGGATAATTCATTTCTACTCATTCCCAGATAATCATTTGAACACCAAATGAGTATATCTTTAAATTTATTTTTATAAGCTTTTTTGGCTAGTGGAAAAGAATCACTCTTCTTAATTTCATTAAAAATTCTATATCTGTTTTCTTTTTTTATTTTTTTCAATTCATTATCAAGTAAATTTTTATATAATTGTTTATTCATAAAACTTATTTTTGTTGATTATTTATTTGGCATCTTTGAGTATAATTAATTTTTTTAAAAAAATATGTTGAACTTTCATAGGTTTCATTATAAGCCTACATACAATTTATATAAGGTGTTTTTAAATGAATTCTATAGATAAAAATAAAATAAATAATGAATCTTCAAATAAATCTGGTATTCAAGGATCTAGAATTGTATTACCTGAAAATTATGTGCCTACAGACATCGAAGAATACATGAATGAAAATCATTTAGAGTTTTTTAGACAAAAACTTTTGATATGGAAAAAAGAGTTATTAAATGAGGCTTCAGATACAAAAGATGATCTATCTGAAGATGGATTGCAGAGACCCGATATTGCTGACAGAGCGCAAGTTGAAAGTAACGCTGCTATTCAATTACGTACAAGAGATAGAGAAAGAAAATTAATTAGTAAAATTGACTCTGCGTTGAGAAGAATTGATTTAGGTACATACGGTTACTGTGAAGAAACAGATGAGCCTATTGGTATTAAAAGACTAATCGCAAGGCCTATAGCATCTTTATGTTTAGATGCTCAAGAAAGGCATGAAAAAATGGAAAGAATACATAAAGACGATTAAAAAGAACAAAATGTGAACATTTGTTGACATAAGAACAAAACGTGAATATTATATTCTTATAAATTTTTTAGGAGTATAAAATGAATGCTGAGGTACTTGACTTTTCCATGGATAATGAGAATAAAAATTTAGCACTAGAAGGTGCGATTTCACAAATTGAAAAGAACTTTGGTAAAGGTTCTGTCATGAAATTAGGAGAAAATGACAAAAATATTGATGTTCAATCAATTTCTACAGGATCACTTGGGTTAGATATTGCTCTTGGGATAGGCGGTTTTCCAAAAGGTAGAATAATTGAAATTTATGGTCCAGAAAGTTCTGGTAAGACCACTTTAGCTCTTCATGCTATTGCTGAAGCACAAAAGCAAGGTGGTTCCTGTGCTTTTGTAGATGCAGAACATGCCTTAGATCCTGTTTATGCTAAAAAATTAGGCGTGAACATTGATGAATTACTTATCTCACAACCTGACGCTGGTGAACAAGCATTAGAGATTGCTGATACTTTAGTTAGATCAGGTGCTATATCAGTAATGGTGATAGACTCGGTTGCTGCTTTAGTACCACGAGCTGAATTAGAGGGAGACATGGGTGACACACATGTTGGACTTCAAGCTCGATTAATGAGTCAAGCATTACGAAAACTTACTTCATCAATATCTAAATCTAATTGTCTAGTTATTTTCATAAATCAAATCAGGTTAAAGATTGGTGTTATGTTTGGAAGTCCTGAAACTACAGCAGGTGGAAATGCTCTAAAATTTTATTCATCTGTAAGACTCGATATAAGAAGAATTGGAGCTATAAAAGATAAGGATGATATAGTTGGAAATCAAACAAGAGTTAAAGTTGTTAAAAACAAAGTTGCACCTCCCTTTAGAACTGTAGAATTTGATATTATGTATGGAGAGGGAATTTCAAAACATGGAGAACTTATAGATTTAGGTGTTGCGGCAGATATTATTGATAAGGCTGGTGCATGGTTTTCTTACAATGATCAAAGAATTGGTCAAGGTAAGGAAAATGCAAAAAAATATTTAAAAGATAATCCAGATACTGCATTGGAAATAGAAAATAAAATTAGAAGTAATTCTGGATTAGTTGATAATATCATGATGAACCCAGAGGTTTCTGAAGAAAAAAATACAGAAGAGTAATTTTTTATTATTTAAACTTGCTTTAATATTAACAAAATAATTAAATATATTTTTTAATTGGTTTTGTTATGAAGAATATGAATCTTTCAGAAATAAGAAATACTTTTATACAGTATTTTAAGAAAAATAGTCATAAAGAAATTAAATCTAGTAATTTAGTACCTGACAACGACCCAACTCTTTTATTCACGAATTCAGGTATGGTCCAATTTAAAAATATTTTTACTGGAGTAGAAAAAAGAGATTACGATAAAGCTGTTACTTCCCAAAAATGTCTTAGAGCAGGTGGAAAGCATAATGATTTAGAGAATGTAGGTCATACTGCACGTCACCATACATTTTTTGAAATGTTAGGTAACTTTTCATTTGGGGATTATTTTAAGGAACAAGCAATACATCAATCATGGGATTTGCTTACTAAAGTATTTCAAATTCCTAAAAATAAATTATTAGTGACTATATTTCATGAAGATGAAGAAGCTGAGCTTCTATGGAAAAAAATTGGTAATCTTGATGAAAGAAAAATCATTAAAATTAAAACAAGTGATAATTTTTGGAGTATGGGTGATACTGGACCATGTGGCCCATGCTCAGAAATTTTCTTTGATCATGGTGAAAGTGTTGAAGGCGGTCCACCTGGGTCAAAAGATGAGGATGGAGATAGGTTTATAGAAATCTGGAACCTTGTTTTTATGCAATTTGAGCAAATCGATGCTAAGACAAGAGTAAATTTACCAAAACCTAGCATTGATACGGGGATGGGTTTAGAAAGAATATCAGCTTTACTACAAGGTACACATGATAACTATGAAACAGATTTATTTAAAAACCTAATTAAAGCATCATCCCAAGTAACAAAGTCTAAACTTACAATAAATAATGCTGCTTCACATAGAGTAATAGCAGATCATATTAGATCAAGTGTATTTTTAATTTCTGAAGGTGTGCTTCCTAGCAATGACGGAAGAGGTTATGTTTTAAGAAGAATATTGAGAAGAGCTATTAGACATTCAAATATATTAGGTTATCAAAAACCATTTATGAATGAATTATCTGACTACCTTGTAGATGAAATGGGGGCTGCATATCCTGAGTTATATGAAAATCAAGATTTTGTTAAAAACATTATTCTCAATGAAGAACTAAAATTTAAAGAAACATTAGATAGAGGTTTAGAAATACTAAATAGTGAGATTTTACGAAAAAATAATACAAAAATATTTTCAGGGAAAAAAGCCTTTGAATTATATGACACATATGGTTTTCCATTAGATTTAACACAAGATGTTTTAAAAGGTCATGGATGGAAAGTAGATGAAGAAAACTTTGAAATAGAAATGAAAAAACAAAAAAGTAGAGCAAGAGCAGCATGGACTGGATCAGGAGACAATGAAATAAGTTCAGAGATAATTAAGATTTTAAATGATTACAAATCAACGAAATTTATTGGTTATGACAACTTAAAATGTGAAGGAAAATGTTTGAGTATCATAAAAGATAATAAAATTTCTATTAGTTTAAAAAAATCTGAAAAAGGAGACATAATTTTTGACACTACTGTTTTTTATGCTGAAAGTGGTGGCCAGAAAGGGGACGTTGGTTATGTTAAATCTAAAAATGCAAAGATAAAAGTTTTAGATTGTAAAAAAATTAATGTAGCAGATAAAATTATGTTTCTACATAAAGTGATAGTAATAAAGGGCTATATAAATACAGATGACCTATTTAATTTAGAAGTAGACACAGAAAACAGAAAAGAAATTTCTTCTCATCATACATCTACACATCTTCTTCATGAAGCACTTAGAGAGGAGTTTGGGACAAATGTTAAACAAAAAGGATCATTAGTTAGTAATGAAAAATTAAGATTTGATTTTAATTTAAATCATCCTATTCAATCAAATGTTTTAAAAAAGATAGAAGATGTTGTTAATCAAAAAATATATCAAAATGACAAAGTAAATACTGAAATTATGGATCAAAAGTCAGCAATGGAAAAAGGTGCTATTGCACTTTTTGGTGAAAAATATGGAGATGAAGTAAGGGTTGTTTCTATGGGGAAGTCAATTACAAAAAAAAGAATGGCCTGGTCCGTTGAATTATGTGGTGGAACGCATCTACAATCAGTTGGTGAAGCTATTAGATTCAAAATTATTGGAGAAAGTGGAGTAGCATCTGGGGTAAGAAGAATTGAAGCTGTTACAAGAAAAAGTGCAATATTGTATTATGAGGATAAAAATGAAATTATTAAAACAATTACATCAAAATTAAATATAAATTCATCAAATTTAATTCAAAAAATCGATCAATTAATAGAAGAAAATACAAAATTAAAAAAAATTCAAAAAGAGGTAAACTCTTATGAAAATGATTTTGTAGTGAAATCAGAAAAAATAAATGGTTTAAAATTTTTTTCAGTTATTAGTGAAGTAATACAACCTAAAGAATTAAGATCTTATGCTGAAAAAATGTTAAAAAAAAATGAGTTAGATGTTGTTTGTGTAGTTACAACTATTAATGAAAAGGTTTCTTGTGTTGTAAATCTTAGAAAAGAAATTACAAGTAAATTAAATGCAGTAGAATTAGTTAATTTAATTTCTACTAAAGTTGATGGCAAGCCAGGTGGAGGAAGGCCAGATATGGCTCAGTCTGGTGGACAAAATGTTAAAGGCGTACAAAACGCAATTAACTCATTAAAAAAATACTTAATTAATAAATAATATAATGAATTCAATAAATAAAAATATTTTACAAATTAAAGAAACTCCAATTATGGAAATTGCAAACTTTGGCAGAAATTTTACAAAAGAAACTGGAAAAGTAGTATATCCAGCTTGGTTTGGAGAAGGTAATATCTCAACAGATAAAATAATTTATAACGAAACAATTAATGCACTTAAAGCAGGTGAAACTTTTTATACTTATCAGAATGGAATTCCTGCGGTAAGGGAAGAAATATCTAAATACATGAACAATATGTTTGATGTTAAGACATCACCTTATCAACATTCTATAGTAAATGGTGGTATGCTTGGGATTAAAATTTGTTGTGAAATAATTCTTGAAAAGGGTGATGAAGTTGTAATAGTTGGCCCAGTTTGGCCAAATATTAGATCATCTGTAGTTCTTAGAGAATCTGTAATAAATGAAGTAAGTTTAGATTTTAATAAAACATGGACTTTAGATCTAAATAAACTTTTAAATGCGATTACTGATAAAACAAAATTAGTTTTTATAAATAGCCCAAATAATCCAACAGGGTGGATGCTTAATTCAAGTGAACAACAAATTATTTTAGATCACGTTAGAAAGAAAAATTGTTGGTTATTGGCAGATGAAGTTTATCATAGAATTGTCTACCAAGGAAATGCATCATCAAGTTTTTTATCTTTAAGTGAACCAGAAGATAAATTATTAGTTATAAATTCATCTTCAAAAAGTTTCAATATGACAGGATGGAGAGTGGGTTGGATTACACATCCTGAATATTTAGGTGAGCATATAGCGAAATTGGTTCAGATATCTACAACAGGAGTCCCTGAATTTATACAAAAGGGTTTTATAGAGGCATTAAAAAATCATGAGATTCTAGTTAAAGAAGTTATGAAGAACCTTCATTTTTCTAGAGATTTTGTTTATAATAAAATGAAGCATTGGACTAAATTAAAAATAAATAAACCAGTGTCAGCTTTTTATTTTTTCTTCAAAGCAAATGATGCTAGAGATTCTATTAGTTTTTGTAAAAATCTTATTAAAAAAACCCAAGTTGGTTTGGCTCCAGGAGTTGCATTTGGAAAGTCTGGAGATAACTTTTTACGTCTTTGTTTTGCTGCAGATGTTAAATTTCTTGAAAATATTTTAAATAGATTAGAAGAAGAGTTTAACTAAACTACCAATGAGTTATATTTTCTTTGAGTAATTTATAACCTTCAATAAAACCTGGTCTTGTATCACCATAAATATCATCAAACTTTTTTAAAGTTATATCGAACCATGCTTTAAGTTCTTGGTTATTGGAATTTGCATCTAAATATGCATCTCTTATTAAAACAAAATGAATTCTTGGGTCATAGGGTTGCTTTGTTCCTCCCATACTTTCATCTCCATCTAATAATCGCAGTAACATTGCATCAGCTGAACCAAGTGTTTGTTCATGTATTGGTGGACCATCCATTCTGTACATCACAGAAGTCATGTCTCTTCCATTACCAGTTGTGTAACCTAGTTCATTCCATAATGTATTCATTTTTTTATCATGATTAATATGATTAAGAATGATATCACCAAATCGTCTTAACGGATCTGATATATCTGCAAGAAGGTCAGTCAGTCTATCTCCGTCTAAGTCAGTCGCTAAAACTATACATTCTTTCTTTTCGATCAAATCCCAAACCAAAAGGCCATAATTTGTATCAGATATATGTTGTTCGATTTGTCCAGTCCAATTTTCCATTCCTGATTTAAAATCTTTAGGAAGTAAATTTATAATTTTATTGATACTCTCTTTATGCTCTTCATATGCATTGACTGCCCATTTTCTACCTATTTTAAATTTTGTACCTTCAAGCAACCAAGTTATTATTCCCGCATTAATACCATCTTCCATTGCCTGAGTTGGTTTAAACGCAATTCTGCCAAGTTTACCAGTTTCATTAATCATTTTTAAAAACAGCCTTCCTGCATAAGCCATTTGTATTCCAGGTGTATTCATTTCTGAATGTATAATGCCTGTATCTTTGCTAACTTCAAACTTTTGCTTATTTTGAGAATATGGTAGACAAGGCATACACCTTACAACTGTTATTGGGCCATATGGTCTAACATTACAGTATACACCAGCTTGTGTTCTCAAAGGAGCATTGCCAGATTTTCCCATCACAACTACTCTAGATCCATTTTTATCATTAACATAAGCATCACCTGCAGTAGACCATTTTATTGATGTCATAGGCATATTTCCAAACCAACTCAATGGTTCTAAATTTTTATCATGTCTAATTTGAGACCACATTGGAACTGCATAAAATGGTAAATTCAAAATATCAATTGCTGCAATTGTACCTAAAAGAGCATAAGCATCAGTTAATGAATGTGCTATTGGGTTAATATTTTTATTAAAGTTTCCACCTTCCCAAACGATAGCATTTGGATATCCTTTTGGTCTTATATCAGATGACTTATATAACGAAGATATTAATTTTAAAAGATCATTTCCATCAGCCTCTGTTTTAGCAATATTTAATAAATCAAGCATATTCATCCCTTACAATTCACGTAATTATAAAAATAGGTATAGACTATTAAAAAAAATTTTCAAAAACTTTTTAATAAAGTTTTTAATTTATTTAAGTCATTTAATTCAATTAAATCTGAATAAAAATTATCATTCATAAATTTTTCTTTTTTCATCTTTTCAAGAAGTTTAATTAGGAAATTCCAATAATTTTTATAGTTAAATATAATTATTTTTTTTTCTTTTATTTGTTTTAACTGAATTAGTGTTAACACTTCAACGCATTCATCGAGAGTACCAATGCCACCAGGCAAAATTATGAACAAAGACGCTTTTTTATACATTATTGCCTTTCGAGATCGCATAGTAGTTGTAAATCTTGTATTAATACCGTCTAATGGTTTTTCAATTCTTGCAAGAAATTTTGGCATTACACCAAATACTTTAGCTCCAGATCGTTGGGCAGATTTTGCGCATGCTCCCATGAGACCAGTACTACCAGCACCATAAATTAGATCGAAATTATTTTCTCCAATCATTTTACCAATTTTTTCTGCTAGAGTAATAAAGTCATGTGAGTATCCTGAAGAAGCTCCACAAAATACACAAATATTTTTTTTTACCATTTTTTAAGTCTTTGATTTAATATTTTAGTGATGTTAAATTATACAATTATTTATAAAGAAAGATAAACATTTTGTCTAAAATTACATACTTACTTTTTTTAGGAACTTTTTTAGCTGTTGGAGCTATAACTTATAACATTTATCAACCAATAAATATTCAGGAAAAAAAAATAGATGTACCAGTAGTTAATAAAATTAAAGAAGCAAAACCTCTAATTGAAGAGAATAAAAAAATAGACAATATTAAAAGTGAAAAAATTCTAAACTTACAAACAATCCGTGTAAATCCAGATGGTGATGTTCTTATAGCTGGAAAAACTCTTCCTAGTTCAGAGTTAAATGTGATTTCAAATGGAAAAGTAATTGCCAAGACATTATCAGATAATGTTGGAGAATTTGTAATTGTTACTGAAAATCCACTAAGTGTTGGCGATCATATTTTAGCTTTTAAAATAACTTCATCTGAAAATAAAATTATAATTTCAAATGACGCAATAGCAATTAAAATTGATAATAATAAAGATACAGTTCCAATAGTAGCCATTATTGATACAGATGGTGTCAAAGCAACTAAAATAATACAGTCTCCAAAATTAAATAAAAAGAAACAAAAACTAAAATTAATTTCCCAAAACTCTACAAATAATCTAAATCCAGAGATTTCAATTTTATCACTTACAAATGATTTAGAATTAAATCAATTGGAAATATCGGGGTATTCCATAAAAGGTGTTAAGGTAGAAGCAAGAATATCAGGGGGTAAAGTATTTAGTGGATCAATTCTAGATAATGTATGGAATATAACATTACCAAATTCTTTAATATCTGGCGAACAAGTTTTAATTGTAAATCTCATTGATAAAGAAGGTAAAATTGTTGCAAAAGATCAAATTAACATTTATGGAGAAATTCTTAAAAATGCTGGAAATAAAACTCTTTTAGTTGTTCAAAAAGGAGATGCTTTATGGAAAATTGCATATCAAAGGCTGGGTGGTGGAAATAAATATCTAGATATTATAAAATTAAATAAGGATAAAATAAATAACCCAGACTTAATTTTTCCAAAACAGTTATTCATATTGCCTTAAAAAATGTTAGATCAAAAATTTAATCTGCTTTTTAGACCAGTTTTAACAAAGTTTGCTACTATTCTCCTAAAATATCAAATTTCACCAAATCAAATAACATTATTTAGTTTCACTTTAGGTATCTTTTGTTTCATTTTTTTATCTTTAGGATTTATATATACAGCTTTATTATTTTTTTTATTAAATAGAATTTTTGATGGAGTTGATGGAGCTTTAGCTAGATTAAAAGAACCTACAGACTTAGGTGGATTTTACGATATTATCTCTGATTTTTTAATTTATGCCCTGTTACCTTTCGGCTTTATTTTATTTGATAATAATAATTTTCTATCCATGTCATTATTACTTACATCTTTTATTGGGACTTGTTCTACTTTTTTAACTACAGCTTGGATTTTTGAAAAGAAAAAAATAAAAATTGAGCAACTTTCACAAAAATCATTTTTTTATAGTGAAGGTCTTATTGAAGGAACAGAAACTATAATTTTATTTATATTTATGTTTCTATTTTATGAAGCAGCAAATCTTATAGCTTGGATATTTGCAATTTTATGTTTTATTACTTCAATGATAAGAATTATAAAGGTTAGTAAAATATTGAATTCATTAAATTAGATTAAAGAACTAAAATATTGTAAATTTTTGCTATTTTCTGTATGAGTTAAAAATGAAAAAAAATAAATTATCTGAAGATCAATATTATGTAACCCAAAAACATGGAACAGAACCACCTTTTTCAGGTAAATATTTATATAACAAGGAAAATGGTATTTATAAATGTGTTTGTTGTGGTTCTAATTTATTTTCAAGTGATACAAAGTATGAATCTCATAGTGGTTGGCCTTCTTTTTATGATATGATTAGTTTAAATGCTGTTAGCTCTTCTAAAGATGAAACACATGGAATGGTTAGAACTGAAGTTCATTGCAGTAAATGTAAGGCACATCTAGGTCATGTTTTTCCAGATGGTCCAGAGCCAACTGGATTAAGGTATTGTATAAACTCTTTAGCTTTAAATTTCAGCAAAGAAGAATAAAATGAAAGCTAATACAAAAATTTTTGGTTGTATTGCCGACCCTATCAATCATGTCAAAGCACCAACACTTTTTACAAAACTGTTTCAAGAAAAAAATATAAACGCAATAATGATTCCAATAAACGTAAGTTCAGAAAATTTAGAATTTTTTTTCTCAGGAGTTAAAAGCATCAAAAATTTTGTTGGTATGACAGTTACTATACCACATAAAATGAATGTTCTAAAATATTGTGATCATTTAGAAAAAGAAGCAATATATGCACAATCAGTTAATTGGATAAAAATTGAAAACAAACAAATTATTGGTACTAATTTCGATGGTATAGGTTTTGTGCACGGTTTAAAAAATAAAAATTTAATTATAGAAAATAAAGATTTTGCGATTTTTGGTATAGGTGGAGCTGGAGCATCAATTTGTTATTCTTTAATAAAAGCCAAGGCAAGAAAGTTGAAGCTAATTAATAGAAATTCTGATAAACTAAATTTGTTAGCTAAAAAACTTAAAAATTTAAAATTTAATACTGAAATTTTAATTGATGATTTTAAAAATTATGATATTTCAGAATATGATTATGTAATTAATGCTACTAGTCTGGGCCTTAAAAAAAATAAAGATTTAATTTTTGATGTTAAAAAAACAAAAGTTGATTGTACTGTTATTGATATTGTTATGGACCCTGAAGAAACAATTCTGATTAAAGAAGCAATAAAATATAATAGGAATTATCATCTAGGAAAAAATATGTTGGTGTCACAAATTAATTTAGCTGGAAAATTTTTTAATTTATGGTAATAAAAAATATGAAAATTAATAGCACATGGGATGATTTGAAACTTAAACAATTGGAAGATTTGTGGAAAAAAGGCCTTCCAATTTCTAAGATTGGAGAAATTCTTGGTGTTTCAAGAAACTCTGTTGCTGGAAAAGCTCACAGGATGGGATTGCCAAAGAGAACTTCACCTATTTCATCTGAAAAAAAAGAAAGCTTATCGGGAAAAAAAAATAATGAAATTACTAACAAAATCATACCCTTAAAAATTAAGTTAAGAGGAGTGGAATGGTCTAGAATAAAATGTTGCTGGCCTGAAGGAGATCCAAAACAGAATGACTTTAAGTTTTGTGGCAAAGAAATTTTTCCTGGACGACCATATTGTGACAAACATTCATTATTAGCTTATACAAATTCTAGAGAAAACTCTTAAGAGTTGCGTAATAAAAATAATAAAAAAATAATTAAAAGACATTCTTTTAAATATTTAGACTGGGTTTGTAAATCCGTTTTTTTGAATTTTAAAATCTATGATGATTTTACAGTTGTTGAATCTAAACTTTATTTAAATAAAAACATAATTTCTGAAAGAAGTAATATTCAATTAAATGGATTTCAATTAAATACTTTAAAATTTAAAATTATATATATTTTTAAAAATAAAAAAAATTTAGTAAAACCACTAAATCCTATTTCAAATATTCTAATAATTAAAGTACCAAGCAATTGCTATAAAGTAATAATCAAAAGTTCAGTAAAGTTAAATCCAAAATTAAATTCTTCTCTAGAGGGTTTTTATGAGTCAAATTCTATGTTTTGCACTCAATGTGAACCTGAGGGTTTTAGAAAGATAACTTGGTTTACAGATAGGCCAGATAATTTATCATTATTTAATGTAAGGATTGAGGCTAAAAACTCATTTAACAACTTATTATCAAATGGAAATTTATTAAGAGTTGGTAATATCAAAAATCACAATAGAAAATATGTTATTTGGAATGATCCTTTCCCTAAGCCAAGCTATTTATTTGCTCTAGTTGTTGGAAATTTAGATGTCTTAAAAGATTTTTTTATTACTAAAGATAAAAAGAAAGTTTTTTTAGAAATTTATACTGAAATAGGAAAAAGTAAAAATGCTAAATTTGCGATGAAATCATTAAAGAAAGCAATGAGATGGGATGAAGATAATTATGATCTTCAATATGATTTAGAAAGATTTATGATTGTTGCCGTTGATCATTTTAATATGGGTGCAATGGAAAATAAAGGGTTAAATATATTTAACTCAAAGTTTATACTTTCTGATGAATATAAAACAACAGATCAAGACCTTAAAAATATTGAAAGCATAATTGCGCATGAGTATTTCCATAACTGGACAGGTAATAGAGTTACCTGTAGAGATTGGTTTCAATTAACTTTAAAAGAAGGTTTAACAGTATTTCGAGATCAGCAGTTTTCTTCAGATATGCAGAATTCAATTGAAAAAAGAATTAATGATGTTTTATTTTTAAAAGATTATCAATTTGCTGAAGATCAAGGTTCAAATAGACATTCCATAAGACCTAATCAATATTTAGAAATTAATAATTTTTATACTGCTACTGTCTATGAAAAAGGCGCAGAGTTTATAAGAATGATATCTAATTATATTGGAGAAAAAAAATTCAAAAAAAGTGTAAACTTTTTTTTAAAAAAATATGATGGTAAAGCAGTAACATGTGAAGATTTTTTAAATTGTATTCAAACTTTTGCTAAAACAGATTTAGAGAAATTTTCAAGATGGTATGATCAAAAAGGGACAATAAGTCTAAACATTAAAAGAAAACATCTAAAGCATGGAGGAATAGAGCTATCAATTCAGCAGAAAAATAAATTTTGCAGGTTAGTAGTACCAATCCCCATAAAAATTAGTTTTTTTGATAAAGAAGGTAATAAAATTAAATTTAAATTTTTGAATAAGTTTAAATGTGAGCATAATTTAATTTTAGATAAGAAGGAAGATAAATTTATTTTTTCAGATATAAGTAATCAAGAAACTCCTTCTTTACTTAGAGATTATTCTGCGCCTGTAAATTTAAAAACAGATTTGAGTTTTACTGAAAATATTCATTTATTGAAATTTGATGATAATCTTTTTAAAAAATGGGATACTTGTCAAAATCTTCATTTAAAGATGTTAAAAAATAAGAATTTGAAACTTTTTTCTAATTCAATTAAACAAATTATTAATGATTCAACTATTGATTATTCAATAATATCTTTAATTTTGACACCTCCCTCGTACAAAATGTTTCAAAATACTTTATCAAATTATGATCCTCTTGATTTGTATACATTAAGAGATAATTATCTAATAAAATTTTTCAAAAATTTTGAGAATGAATTATATAATTTGCTAAAAAACTTACTTAAAAAAATTAAGAATTCTGAATTTAAAATTAAATCCTTATTAAAAGTACTCTTAGAGGCTTTGTGTGCAATAGATAATAAATATGCTAAAAATATTGCTGAAGACTTTTGTAATTCTAAGATTATGGAAATTAAAATTATGGGTTTAACAGCATGTATAAAGTATAATCATACCAATAGTATAAGATTATTAAATAATTTTTATAGTGAGTTTAAAGATGATAAAATTATACTAGAAAAATGGTTTCAAATAAAATCTTCGTATAATAATGTATATTTTAACGGATTGAATTCTGTAAAAAATGTTTTGAAAAATAAAAATTTTGAATATAAAAATCCAAATTTTGTTAGAGCTGTTATTGGAAGTTTTCAAAGTAATAATATTGAATTATTTCATGCAAGAGATGGTAGTGGGTATAGTTTTGTTGCAGATCAAATTATTGAAATTGATAAAATAAATTCTCAAACTGCAGCAAGAGTGATAACTCCAATGACAAACATTTCCAAGTTTAACAAGATCACGAAAAATAATATTAAAAAACATCTCAAGATTATATTAAACTCAAATCCATCTAATGACGTGTTTGAGATTATTTCTAAGTCATTAAATCAATAATCAATATTATTAATTAGATTAGCATTATCTTTAATAAATTCGTATCTAAGTTCTGGTTTTTTTCCCATTAATATAGTAACTAATTCATCTATTTCTTTTCTTTTATCACCTTCGTAAATATCTCTTTTTGGAAGATTTACTTTAATTAAAGTTCTAGTTTTTGGATTCATAGTTGTTTCTTTTAATTGATTAGGAGGCATTTCTCCTAAACCTTTAAATCTACTTATTATTCCTTTTCCATTGAAATATTTTTTGTCAATATTTTCTTTCTCTACTTCATTTTGAGCATAATAAGATAGATTTGCTTTTGATATTCTGAATAGTGGAGGTTTTGCAATATATAAATGACCATTTTCAATTAACTTTGGAAAATTTTTGTAAAAATAAGTTAGTAATAAAGCTGCAATATGTGAGCCATCAACATCTGCATCAGTCATAATAATTATTTTATTATATCTTAAGTCATTTATATCAATCTTATTTTTAGAAAACCCTAAGGCTAAAATTAAATTATTTAATTCTTGATTTTGATTAAGTTTTTCTTCTGTAGCACTTGCTACATTTAATATTTTTCCTCTTAATGGTAATACAGCTTGAGTGATTCTGTCTCTTGCTTGCTTAGCAGATCCTCCTGCACTATCACCCTCTACAATAAAAAGTTCATTCAACTCAATCTCTTTAGAAGAACAATCTGCAAGTTTCCCGGGCAATTTATTTTTTTTTATTTTTGTTTTTTTACGTATATCTAATTCTTTTTTCTTAAGCTTTCTTTCATTTAAATTGGATACAATTTTATCAATTATATAAGAAGATAATTTTTTATTGTTGATCAACCAATTTTCAATTTTAATTTTTAATGGATTTTCAATAGTTTTATTTAAGTTATCATTAACTAATTTTTCTTTTGTTTGTCCTTGAAATTGTGGATTTTTTAGAAATATAGATAAAATAATTCCAATATTTTTGTTAATATCTTCGAATATAATCTCATTAGATTTTTTAAAACCACTGATATTTGCATAATCTCTAATTGATTTTAATAAAGCTGATTTAAAACAACTTTCATGACTTCCACCATATGGTGTTGGAACTGTATTACAAAATGATTCGATAAAATTTAAATTATCTTCATCAAACCAACTTACTGTAAATTCAAATTTTTCATTATTGATTTCTACTTTATCATAATACTGTGTTCCAAATAATAGAGGTATATTAGTTATTTTATCTGCCAACATTTGTTGGATCCCATTTTCATAATAAAATGTATGATTGATTGGTATTTTTTCATCTTTTATAACTGTTTCATTACATTTCCAGATAATTTTTACTTTAGGTGATAGGTAAGCTTTATTTTTAATGATTGAAAATAAATTATTTGGAGAAAAGCAAACATTTTCACCAAAAATTTCTTTATCTGGGCTAAAAAGAATTTTGGTACCATTCATTTTAGTTGTTTCTGAAACTTTTAATAATTTTGTTTTAGGCAACCCTTTTGAATATTCTTGTCTATATAACTTTTTTTCTCTGATTACCTCGACCACAAATTTCTCAGATAAAGCATTTACAACTGAAGCTCCTACACCATGAAGCCCTCCAGATGTTTGATAATTTTCGGAATTAAATTTTCCTCCAGAATGTAGCGTTGTAAGAATAATTTCTAGTGCACTCTTATTCATAAATTTAGGATGAGGGTCAACAGGTATGCCTCTGCCATTGTCTGTAATTTGTATCGTGCAATTGTCTATCAATACGACTTCAATGTGAGTAGCAAAATTGTTAATAACTTCGTCTATCGAATTGTCAAGAATCTCAACAACTAGATGGTGAACAGCTTTGTTATCAATACCACCAATATACATTCCTGGTCTTTTTCTTACGGGTTCAAGACCTTCAAGTATTTCAATATTTTCTGAGGAGTATTTCTTAATACTTTTGTTTTTCAGCATATCTACATATAGTTAATTTTTTCTATTTAATGACTACATGTAGATATTTAATAAATTAGATCATAAAATCAAGTTTTAACTTGAGTAATACATCTTAAATTCAACAGGATGAGGTGAATGCTCGAAATTGATTACTTCTTCCATTTTTAAATCAATGTATGCTTCAATTTGATCTTCTGTGAAAACGTTACCTTGAGTTAAAAAACTCATATCATTCCTTAAGGCTTCTGTTGCTTCTCTTAATGAGGCACAAACTGTTGGTATATTTTGCAACTCATTTTCTGGAAGTTCATATAAGTCTTTATCCATTGGGTCACCTGGATGAATTTTATTTTTTATACCGTCAAGACCTGCCATTAACATTGCTGAAAATGCAAGGTATGGGTTAGCAGTTGCATCTGGAAAGCGTACTTCAACTCTTTTCCCATTTGGGCTATCTACAAAAGGTATTCTGCATGATGCTGATCTGTTTCTTGCTGAGTAAGCTAACAAAACAGGGGCCTCAAAACCTGGTATCAATCTTTTGTAAGAATTTGTAGAAGGATTTGAAAAACAATTTATTGCTTTTGCATGCTTAATTATGCCTCCAATGTAATGTAGACAGGTTTCTGAAAGTCCTGAATACTGATCACCAGCAAAAACAGGTTTTCCATCTTTCCATATAGATTGATGTGTATGCATCCCAGTCCCATTATCACCAGCAACAGGTTTTGGCATAAATGTGGCTGTTTGTCCAAAAGAGTGAGCAACATTGTGAACCGCATATTTATAAAGTTGTACATTATCTGCTGTAGATATCAGAGTACCAAATTTCAAACCTAATTCGTGCTGAGAAGGAGCCACTTCATGATGATGTTTTTCCATTGGCACTCCCATTTCTGTTAGAGATAAAACCATTTCACTTCTAAGATCTTGACCTGAGTCAACAGGTGGTACCGGAAAATAACCCCCTTTTATACCCGGACGATGTCCCATATTTCCCTCATCATATTTTTTACCGGTATTATAAGGTCCTTCACTACTATCTATTTTATAGAAGGATGAGTTCATCTCTGTTTCGTATCTAACATCATCAAACACAAAAAATTCAGGTTCTGGTCCAAAATAAGCTGTATCTCCAATACCCATACTTTCCATATATTTAAGAGCTTGCTTTGCAGTAGATCTTGGATCTCTTTCATATGGTTTACCTGATATAGGATCTAAAACATCACAGAATATCGCTAGCGTTGGTTGAGAATAAAATGGGTCCAAAACTGATCTAGAGCAATCTGGCATTAGTTTCATATCTGATTCATTAATCGCTTTCCATCCTGCTATTGATGATCCATCAAACATAAAACCTTCTGCTAGTGAATCTTCATCAATTGTACTGATATGCTGTGAAACATGTTGCATTTTCCCTCTTGGATCAGTAAAGCGAAGGTCTACAAATTGTATCTCTTTATCTTTAATTGTTTTTAGAATATTTTGAACATTAGACATTAATTACTCCTTATTTAAATTGCATCAATTCCTGTTTCACCAGTTCTAATTCTTACAGACTGTTCTATGTTAGTTACAAATATTTTACCATCTCCAATTCTTCCAGTTTTTGCTGAATTTTCTATACATGAAAGCGCTTCTTCTAAAAGATTGTCGTCGATAACAATTTCAATCTTTACTTTCGGGAGAAAATCGACAACATACTCAGCACCTCTATATAGTTCTGTATGGCCTTTTTGTCTTCCAAAACCCTTAGCTTCATAAACTGTTAGACCTTGAATGCCTATCTCAGCTAAAGCATTTTTAACTTCTTCAAGTTTAAATGGTTTAATTATTGCTTCGATTTTTTTCATAATTCCTCACGATATCTTTATAAATGATGCAGAAATGATTTAAAGTAATTATTACTAAATTAAGATACGCCACAAATAAATGCCTAAAATTTAAGCGAAATTATAATTTAGATAAAAATAAAGCTAACTTTTCGATAGCTTTTTTGATTGATTCCTCAGAGCTAGCACA